>JAICUS010000003.1 GCA_025935735.1 Solirubrobacteraceae bacterium
CCCGGTCGTCCAGATGCGCGATCAGGACGCTCGCGTCGACGACGATCACGCCGGCCAGTCGTCGCGGAGTCGCTCGAGGTAGTCGGCGTCGTAGACCCCGGACAGTGCGCCGCTCGTGCGGCGGATCGCCTCACGCCGACGCTCGGCCTGCTCGTCCCGCTCGCGCTCGATGACACCGCGGCCCTGCGCGACCAGGCGCAGCAGCAGCTCGCGGCGTGACGGCGTCTCCGGCCAGCGCTCGGCCGCGAGATCGATCGCCTCGGCGACGTCGTCCGTCTCGGTGATCGTCAGGCGCGGCCGATCGGTCGGCATGGCCCATAAGTGTAGCACCGAGCGTCGCGGTGCGGCACCCGTGCAACAGGGAAAGCCGCCGACGAGCCGCTCACGGCCAAGTGACTTCTCCGGCAGACCGCCGAGGCGAGCGCAACCCGCTCAGGGTGTACGGCCGCGACCGCCCGCGCATGTGCGGGTCAAGAGGGCTTGCGCCACGAGTGCCCGGACGCCGGACCTGCTCTTCAACGGCGGACGCGCCGTGGGAACGCTACGGGAACACCCGGCCGGCGGCACGAGCCGATCCGACGACGCCCCGGTCTCTGAAATCAGCCGGGTCAGCGGCTCGCCGTGGCCTCCCACGCGCCGAATCGCCATTCTGACGACGATGGTTATGGAGGGGTCGCCGGTCTAAGTCCGGCAGAGGGCTTGGCCCAGCCCTTGCGGCGCCACGCGGCGGCGAGATCCGGTCGTCGCCGCGGTTAGCCTTTCCGCGTGGCGACGGGATTGAGAGGCCGGGCTGCCCGCGGAACGCCCTGGTGGCAGGTCGTCGTTCTCATCGTGGCGGTCGTGGCTTCCGCGGCTGCCGTGTGGGTCACGCTGTCGGCGGACTTCCTGAGCTACCCGGGTTGGCTGGCTGCGCAGAAGGCCGACTTCATCCTCGGGCCCGTTCTCGCCGGGTTGTACTGGTACCGCCGGCGCCCGCAGAGCCGGTTCGGGCCGATGCTCATCGGCTTCGGCTTCATCGGCGCGCTCTACATCCTCCAGTCGGCGAGCAACTCGTGGCTGTTCTCCTTCGGCTTGCTGGCCGAAGCCGTGGTCGGGCTGGCCACGCGGGTGCTCATCCTGGCCTTCCCGACGGGGCGCCTCGATCGGGCGGCGAAGGTCGTCCTGGTCATCAGCATCCTCGTGTCGCCGGTGCCGTCCGTGGTGATCCAGCTGATCTCGCCGCAGCTCGGCGCCGGCGCATCCATCTCGGGGTGCCGCGAGGCGTGCCCGATGAACGAGTTGGCGGTCGCCTCGCACCCGCAGCTCGCGGCGGACCTGGTCGACGTATTCCGCTTCGGCGTGATCTTCGCCTCGAGCCTCACCGCCGGTCTGCTCGTCTGGCGCTTCGTCAAGGGAACGCCGCCCCAGCGCCGTGCGCTGGCCATCGGCACCCCGATCGCGCTGCTGTTCCTGGGGTTCCAGGTCGCGTTCCAGCTCCTCCAAGCCCTGAACGCGCCGCCGTCGGACTTCTCCGACATCATCAAGTGGGGCATCGTCGGTGCTCGAGCGGCGCTGTGGTACGGCTTCCTCGCGGCGCTGATCGCGGCGGAGCTGTTCGCGGCGCGCGCCATGCGGCGCCTCGTCGGGCAGTCGCTGCGCAAGCCGAGCAGGGACGAGCTGGAAGGGATGGTGCGGGGGCCGCTCGGCGATCCGGACCTGCGGCTGGTCTTCCTCGGCCGGCAGGACGCGCCGCTGCTCACGGAGCCCGGCCGGGACGTGACGCTCGTGCACGACGACGGCGCGCCGAGCGTCGCGATCATCCACGACCCGCAGCTCAACGATGACCCGGAGCTCCTGGAGGCGGCCGGCGCCGTCGCGCTCCTGGCGGCGGAGAACGCGGAGCTGGACGCCGGCTGGACCGAGGCGCTGCAGGAGCTGGCGCGCTCCCGCGCTCGGCTGGTGCGCGCCGCGGATGACGAGCGGCGCAAGTTCGAGCGCAACCTCCACGACGGCGTCCAGCAGGAGCTCATCTCGATCAGGCTCCGCCTGGAGATGGAGGCTGAGGAAGGCGACCTGAGCGAGACCCGCCGTGAGCGGCTCGTCGACATCACGCACAGCGTGGAGACCGCGCTCGCGGAGGTCCGGGAGGTCGCTCACGGGCTCTACCCGCCGCTGCTGATCGCATCGGGCATGCCCGCCGCCATTCGCCATCTCCACGAGCACGCCGCTTCGCCGCCCGAGGTCGACGCCGCCGGAATCGGCCGCTATCCGCCGGAGATCGAGTCCGCGGTGTACTACTGCTGCTCGGAGGCGATCCAGAACGCCACCAAGCACGGCGGGCGCGGCGTGCACGTCTCGGTCGCGCTGGCGGAGCAGGATGAACGGCTCGTCTTCCGCGTCGTCGATGACGGACCGGGCTTCGTGCCGGGCGAAGCCCGCGGCCTCGGTCTGCAGAGCATGGAGGACCGCCTGGGAGCGCTCGGCGGGCGGCTGACGATCACCACGGCGCCTGGACGCGGGACCACCATCTCAGGCAGCGTTCCCCTGCGCTCCGGGGCGCCTGGCCACGATTGAGGGGTCGATCCACCTGGCGCCTCGATGGACCGTCTTGACGGCGCTGGTCAGCTGCCCGTCGGAGTGGGCTCGCTCCTTCAGCACCCAACCGCGGTTCTCGCTCCCGACGTCGAAGACCCGCGAGAGCGACTCCGGATCGGAGTACTGGCTCAGGATCACGACCCCGACATCCGGCATCGCCGCGGCGAGGCCCTCGGCGACGCGCACACCCTCGTCGGTTCTCCCGGGCGGCATCCGGACATCCGTGACGACCACGTCCGGCCGGGTCTCCTCGATCACCGCCAGCAGCGTCGGCTCGTCCTCGGCGATCCCGACGAGAGCGATGTCCGGAGACCGGCCGAGGATCTGCACCAGCACGTCCCGGACCACGACAGAGTCCTCGGCCAGTACGACTCGGATCGGCACGGCGCCCGGATGCTAACGCGGATTGCGCGACGCGGTCACGGCTCGAGCCGCCGCCTCGCGAAGGAGAAGTCCGCGGCGTCGATCAGGCCGCGGCGCAGCGCGCCGATCCATGCCTCCGCCTCGGCGCGCTCGACCACGGATGCGCACGAGCCAGCCGGTCGCGGGTGCGGAGCGACCTCACGGTACGAGCCTCCCGTCACGCGTCACGCCGTACCCCGGTTCTCGCCGGTCAGCCGGCCCCGTCCCGCGCCGCGCCGCGCCGTAGCGGCTCGCGCGACGCAGGCGTACGCGCTGCTCCTCGGCGCGGAGCGCCCGGGTCGCGCGGCGCACGGCCGGCAGGGCCAGGCCTCCCATCACGCCGACCGCCAGCAGCGGCCCGAAGCCCGGCGTCTCGCGGGCGGCCGGCCCGGCGATGCCAAGCATCGCCTCGCGCAGCGCGAGCGCCGCGAGGCCGACATCGTCGTCGTCCACCCGCAGCGGCGCGCGAACCGCGCGGCGGGCCGTCACGTACGCGCCCTCGGCGGCGCCCAGCGAGAGTCGGCGAGGAACAGCCGCGCTGTGCCGAACGCCTCCGGGGCGGGGGCGGCATCCATGGCCCGACGATATGGCGGGCGCCCGGCGCCGGACATCGTCCGATCGGGGTGAAGCGCGCCGGCGTGGCGATGTCACCTTCGCGACGGGCGACACACGGAAGAGGTGGACGATGGCGCTGTTCAGGCATCGCGACGACATCCCGGACGGCCGGCGCTTCCGGATGCGAGAGAAGCTCGCCTCGATCGGCGACGACTCGTGGATCGAGGACGAGCGGGGCGACCGCATCTACAAGGTGGACGGCAAGGCCCTGCGGTTCCGTGACACGTTCGTGCTCGAGGATCGCGACGGGCACGAGGTCGCCAGGATCCAGGAGCGCAAGCTCCGTGTCCGCGACACGATGGCGATCGAGCGCGACGGCCGCACGCTGGCCACGGTGCACAAGGCGCTCGTCGGGATCCGCGACCGCTTCAGGATCGAGATCGAGGGCGGCGAGGACCTCAAGGCCCACGGGAACATCCTCGACCACGAATACGCGATCGAGCGCGACGGCGACGTGGTCGCCGCGATCTCGAAGAAGTGGTTCCGGGTGCGCGACACCTACGGGATCGAGGTCAGCCGCGGCGAGGACGCGCCGCTGCTGCTCGCCCTCACCGTCGCGCTCGACCAGATGGCACACCACTGAGCGTCGAGGACGAGGCCACGCCGTGATGGTTCCGGACACGGCCGTCGAGCCTGCCGCGCCGCCGCGCCGCCGCTGGCTGCCGTTCGGCGACCCGTCGCGCCCGCGGCGCCTGCGCAAGGTCGCGGCCTGGCTCGGCGGGACGGTGCTCGCGCTGGCGGTCAGCCAGCTGCTCGGCGTCGACGTCACCGGCTGGCTCTCGGACCTGTGGGACACGCTGACGTCGATCCCCGTGGGCTACCTGGCGGCCGGCTGGGCGCTGCAGACCGTGCAGACCACGCTGACGGCGCTGGGCTGGTTCGCCATCCTGCGCGCCGCCCACCCCGGCGCGCCCGTGCTCTACCGGCAGATCCTGGCGGCCTACGCGGCGGGCGTGGCGCTCAACGGCTTCCTGCCGGCCAACATCGGGACGTTCGTGACGCTGCTGATGTTCGTGGCGATCGTTCCCGGGGCGAACCTGCCCGGCGTGCTCGGCGGCATGGTCGCGCAGAAGCTGTTCTTCACCGTCGCCGGCGCGTTGGTGTACGCCTACCTGTTCCTGTCGGTGCCGGGCGACGTCGAGCTCCAGCTGCGCGGCCCGCACGACCATCCGCTGCTGTGGAGCTCGATCGTGTTGGGCGGGCTCGCCCTGATCGTGCTGCTCGTGCGCGTCTTCTGGCGCAAGCTGCGAGAGCTGTGGGCGAAGGCCAAGCAGGGCGCCGCGATCCTCGCCCGCCCCCGCGAGTACCTGCTCAGGGTGGCGCTGCCCTCGTTCGGCGCGTGGCTGGCCAAGGGCGGCGTGATCGCCGTGTTCCTGGCGGGATATGGCATCCCGGTCACATTCCACACGGTGATGTCGGTGATGGGCGGGAACTCGATCGCCAACACCGTCTCCGTCACGCCCGGCGGCGTCGGCGTCAACCAGGCGGCCAACGTGGCCGCGCTCGGCGGCGTGACCGACCCCGCCACCGCGACCGCGTACTCGCTCGGTCAGCAGCTCGCCGTGACGGCCTGGAACATCGCGTTCGCGGTCGCACTGGTCACCTGGGCATTCGGCTGGGCGGGCGGCAAGGACCTCGTCGAGCAGTCCTACTCCGAGGCCAAGGCCAAGGTGGAGCAGCAGAAGGCGCAGCGGGCAGCGCAGAAGGCGCGCCGCTGACCCGGGGCTTCACCCGGTCCGGATGATCCGGCTCCGCCCGGCCGGCGGGAGACTGACTGCCACCCGGCGCGATGAGGAGATCACATGCTGCTTGAGGACTACGGGCTGATCGGCGACATGCGGTCGGCCGCGCTGGTCGGACGTGACGGCTCGGTGGACTGGCTGTGCCTGCCGGCCTTCGATTCGCCGTCGTGCTGCACGGCTCTGCTCGGCGACGAGCGGCACGGCTATTGGCGGCTGGCGCCGGCGGACGGGACGCGCGCGACGGCGCGCCGCTACCGGCCGGGGACGCTGGTCCTGGAGACCGACTTCGAGACCGACGCCGGTGCCGTGCGGGTGACCGACTTCATGCCGCCGCGCGGCGACGGGCCGCCGCGGGTCATGCGGATCGTCGAGGGCCTGCGCGGGCGGGTGCCGATGCGCATGGAGCTGGCGCTGCGACCGGACTACGCGTCGATCACGCCATGGATCGAGGCCGCGTCCGACGGTGCGGTCGTCACCGCGGGCCCCGATTCCTTCCGCCTCAGCACGCCGGTGCCGCTGGCACTCGGGGACGGGTCGGCCGTTGCGGCGTTCGCCGTCAGCGAGGGCGCGCGCGAGCGGTTCACGCTCACCTGGCATCTGTCCTATGAGGAGACCCCGCCGGTGGAGGACGCCGACTCGGCGCTGGCGCGGACGGACGCCTGGTGGCGGGAGTGGAGCGGGCGCTGCCGGTACGACGGGGCGTATCGCGACGAGGTGCTGACCTCGCTGATCGCGCTCAAGGCGATGAGCTCGGAGTCCACCGGCGCCCTGATCGCGGCGCCGACCACGTCGCTGCCCGAAGACCTCGGCGGCATGCGCAACTGGGACTACCGCTATTGCTGGCTGCGCGACTCGGTCCTGGCGCTGGAGGCGCTGCTCGACGCGGGCTACACGGACGAGGCGGTCGCCTTCCGGAACTATCTGCTGCGGGTCGGCACCGGCGACCCGGCGAAGATCCAGATCATGTACGGCATCGGCGGAGAGCGCCGGCTGACCGAGTTCGAGCTGCCGGAGCTGCCGGGCTATGAGGGTTCGCAGCCCGTCCGGATCGGCAATGCGGCGTCCGAGCAGTTCCAGCTCGACGTCTACGGCGAGGTGGCCGCGGTGATGTTCCTCGGGGCCGAGCGGCTCGGCCGGGTGGAGCGCCGGCTGTGGCCGCGCTGGCGCGCGGTGATCGAGCACGTGGAGGCGATCTGGCAGCGGCCCGACGACGGGATCTGGGAGGCCCGCGGCCCGCAGCGCCACTACACGTACTCCAAGGTCATGGCCTGGGTGGTCTTCGACCGCGCCGTGCGGGTCGCGGAGCGCTTCGATCTCGAGGCGCCGGTGGAGCGCTGGAAGCAGGTGCGCGACCAGATCCACGCCGAGGTGTGCGAGCGCGGCTATGACCCCGAGCGGCGCACGTTCACCCAGTACTACGGCTCCAAGGAACTCGACGCCAGCGTGCTGAACATCCCGCTGGTCGGCTTCCTGCCGGGGACCGACGAGCGCGTGACCGGCACGATCGACGCCGTGTGGCGCGAGCTGGGGCGTGACGACTTCGTGTCGCGCTACTCGACCGCCGACACCGACGACGGCCTGACCGGGGACGAGGGGCAGTTCCTCGCGTGCTCGTTCTGGCTGGTCAACGCGCTGGCCCGCAACGGCCGCGTGCAGCAGGCGCGGACGCTGTTCGAGCGCCTGGTCGGGCTGTCGAACGATCTGGGGCTGCTGGCCGAGGAGTACGACGTCGCCCGCAAGCGGCAGGTCGGCAACTTCCCGCAGGCGTTCAGCCACCTCACGCTGATCCTTGCCGCACGGGCCATATCCAACGCCGAGGCGGAGGCGAAGGCCACGCTGGTCACGGCGTGAGCCCGCCGGCCGGGATCTCGACGCGGCGGCTGCTGGCGCCGCTGGCACTCGCGCAGTTCATCTGCAGCTTCGCCGGCTCGAACATGAACGTGATGATCACCGACATCACGAAGGATCTGGACACGACGGTGACGGGCGTGCAGGCCACGATCACCCTGTTCCTGCTGGTGATGGCGGTCCTGATGATCCCCTGCAGCAAGCTGACCGACCGCTTCGGGCGCAAGCGCTGCTTCATCTGGGGGCTCGCGCTCTATGGCGTCGGTGCCGTCGTGAGCGCGCTGTCGGGGAGCCTCCCGGTGCTCATGCTGGGGAACTCGATCCTCGAGGGCATCGGTACGGCGTTCATGATCCCGCCCGTGTACATCCTCACCACGCTGGCGTTCCGCGACCTCACCTCGCGCGCGCGGGCGTTCGGTGTCATCAGCGGCATGGGCGGCATCGGCGCCGCCGCCGGACCGCTGATCGGCGGCGTGATCACCAGCGCCATCAGCTGGCGGGCCGCGTTCATCTTCCAGGCGCTGGTGATCGTGACGATCATCCTGCTCGCCCGCCGGCTCGCCGACCCCATCCCGGCGGACTCGACGCGCCCGTTCGACGCGCTCGGCGCGGTCCTGTCGGCGGTCGGGATGTTCTTCGTCGTCTTCGGGATCCTGCAGGCCGACAACGACCCGGCGCTGATGGCGGTGCTCCTGCTCGCGGGCGCGGCGTTCCTCGTCGCGTTCTTCGTCCACATCCGCCGGCAGGAGCGCGCGGGCCGCGAGCCGCTGCTGTCCACCGGGCTGTTCCGCAACCGCGTCTCGAACCTCGGCCTGGCGACCCAGAACATCCAGTGGCTGCTGCTCATGGGCACGTCGTTCACCGTCGCCGTGTTCCTCCAGACGGTCCGCGGCTACGACGCGATCCAGACCGGCGTCATCTTCACCGCCGCGACCGTGGGCATCCTGGTCTCGTCACTGGCGGCCGAGCGGCTGGCCAAGCGGCGCCCGCAACGCACGCTGATCATGGCCGGCTTCGTCGTCACGATCGCCGGCATCGCCCTGCTGCTGCTCCTGGTCAGCGCTTCACCGCAAGCGCTCGCGTTCGGACCGGGCCTGCTGCTGATCGGCCTCGGCCTCGGGGTCATGCTCACCCCGTCGGTCAACGTCGTGCAATCCGCCTTCCCCGAGACATCCCAGGGCGAGATCTCCGGCCTCTCGCGCAGCGTCTCCAATCTCGGCTCCTCGTTCGGCACCGCGATCGCCGGCACCATCCTGGTGTCCGACCTCGCCTCGGGCAACACCAGCTACGTGCTCGCCATGGCGGCGCTCGGGGTGCTCGCGCTGATCGGTCTCGCGGCCGCCATCCGCCTGCCACGCCTCGTGGCGCCTCCCGCGCAGCGCGAGCGCAGCCGCTCCGAGGGCGCCAGGGCCACGGCGGTCTAGCCGCGCGATCGGCACGCCGTGCACCCCTCCCGCGACGCGCAGGCGGGGCATAGAATGCGGCGCGATGCACCAGGATCCCGACGACGCGGCGCGACGGCGCGACCGGGAGGCGAAGCGGCGCGACCTGCGCGCGGCGGTGCGCGACCGTGCCGCCGGCACGGACATCCCCGACGCCGAGCGCCAAGCGCGTGAAGAGGCGGCGGCGGACCGCCGCGCCGCCGCCGAGGATCGCCAAGCGGCGGCCCGCGACCGCACGAGCGCGAGTGAGCCACCTGCGTCCCAGAGCCCGCGGCGGCGGCTGCGGGCCGTCCCGGACGAGGCCGACGAAGCCTCCTGAGATGCGCGCCGGCGGCGACCGGGGCCGCCGCCGGCATCACGGGTTCAGCGGACCTTGACCGTCTGCGTGAACGAGCGCGCGTGGCGGCCCCGTCCGATGGTGACGGTGACGCGGTAGCGGCCGGGGCGCAGCCGGTGGGCGAGGTGCACGCGCAGCCGGCCGTGGCGGCCGACGCGACGCGTGCCGCGCGCGACCACTTTGTGGCCGCGGCGCACGGTGAAGCGCGCCCTCCTCGCGGACGGGCTCGTGGTCCAGGTGCCCGGCTCGAACAGGATCTGGCAGGTCACCTTGGCCAGCGCGGTGTTGCGGCAGACGATCTTCCCGGCCGGCCCGGCGGGACCGGTGGCGCCCGTCGCGCCTGTCGCGCCCGTGGCGCCGGTCGCGCCGGTGGCGCCGGTCGCGCCCGTGGCGCCGGTCGGCCCGGCCGGGCCGGGGACGCCCTGCGGGCCCTGCGGTCCGACCGGCCCCTGCGCGCCCGCGGGTGCGGGGACGCCGTTGCCCGCGAGGCTCACGCTCTCGGTCTCGTTCCCGGCGGTCACCTGCAGCGTCGCGTGGCTCTGCCCGAGCGCGGTAGGGCTGGAGCGCAGCCAGATGGTGCAGTGGTCGCCGGCGGCGGCGAGCGTCCTCTGCGAGCACCCGTCGTTGCTGATCAGGAAGTCGTTGAGGGCGTCGCCGGTGACGCGCGCGGCGCTGACGGTGGTCGACGGGCGCAGCGCCGTGACGGTGACCGCCCGCGCCGGGCCGATGCTGCCGAGCGCCTGGTCGGGGAACGCGACGCTGCCCGGCGTGACGGCGAGCGAGAGGTCGAAGGCGGTTCCGCTGACCGTCTCGATGTTCGCCTGATCGCCGAATCCGCCGCCCGGTGGGAAGAAGTTCAGCTGGAAGTTGAACGAGTGAGCGCCCGCCGAGTTGGGCGTGAACACCACGTCGAAGCTGCACGTCTCGCCGGCGGCGATCACGCCGGACGTGCCGCTGGACGGGCAGGTGAGGACCGGGATGACCGACCAGGACAGGTCGGTCAGGCCGCCGGGCGGGTACCCGATGCCCCCGAACTCCCACGCCGACGCGGTGTGGTTGGTGACCGTGTAGGTCTGCGTCGCCGATTGCCCCACCGCCACCGCGGCCGGAAAGCTCGCCGGGCCGCTGACCGTGAAGTCGCCGGGGGCGGCGAGTGCCGGCGCTGCCATCGCCAGGGCGAGCGCCGCCCCGGCCGCCGCGCCCGCGAGCGCGCGCCGCAGAGCTACTGAGTGCTGTGCCATGGGTTCCTTCCCTGCAGGGGGTGGGAGGTGCCGCGAGCCGGCCGGCCGGCGGATCACCGCGTCGTCGTTCACGATCGCCTCCGTCACGCGCGCGCCGCGGGCGTTACAACAGCCGTACCGCGCTGTATTGCGGCTGACAGGCCACGGCCCGTGTAACGTCGGCCCGGTGCCCGGATGCTGCGACCCGCGCGGCTGCGACCGCTTCTTCAACCGGCGGATGGCGCACCGTGCGGCCGAGCGCTACCGCAAGCGCGGCCTGAACGCGACGTCGCGGCGCATGGTCGAGTTCCTCGAGCGCGGGGGCCTCGCCGGCGCAACCGTGCTGGAGGTCGGCGGCGGGGTCGGAGAGATCCAGCTGGAGCTGCTCAAGCGCGGCGCCCACCGGGCCATCAACCTCGAGCTGTCGCCGGCGTACGAGCACGAGGCCGAGCGGCTCGTCCGCGACGCGGGCGTCGAGGGCCGGGTCGAGCGGCGCCTGCACGACATCGCCGTCGACCCCGGGGGCGTCGAGCGCGCCGAGGTGGTCGTGCTCAACCGCGTCGTCTGCTGCTACCCGGACTACGAGCGGCTGCTGGGCGCCGCGGCCGACCACGCCGGACGTCGCCTGGTGTTCAGCCACCCGCCGCGCAACCCGATCTCGCGCGCGGTCGTCGCCGCGCAGAACCTCGTCTTCCGGCTGATGCCAGGCGAGTTCCGCACGTTCGCGCACCCACCGGCCGCGATGCGCACCGTGCTCGAGCGCCACGGACTCAAGCCCACCTTCGCCCATCGCGGCGTGCCCTGGCAGATCGCCGGCTTCGAGCGCTGAGCAGGAGCGGCGCGGTCCCCGGGCTCGTCAGCTAGCCGCCCAGCGCGATCGCCACGATGCGGATGTCGCCGTTCGCCGTCATGGCCACCGAGCCGGTCGTCTTCTCCATGGCGGTCACGGTGTAGGTGCCGGCCGCGACGCCGGTGAGGATTCCGCTCGTGGTGGTCGCGTTGGTGGCGCTGGTGTTCGCCGCGACGGTCTGGATGACGAGCGCGCCCGGGACGGTTCGGGACTGGACGCTCTGGTTGCCGACCGTCACGCCGAGGGTCCGGGTGCAGGGCGCCACGCCGCACGTCAACTGGAAGGTGCCGGACAGCAGCACGAAGATCTTGCCCGGCTGGTCGAGCGTGACCGTGGTCGAGTTCACCTGCGTGGTCAGGCCGCCGGGGCTGACCGCCACGTTGACGCCGCCCATGCCGTCGTCCGTCGGCCCGGAATCGCCCTTCGGCCTTGGATGCCCTGGAGGCCCTGGATGCCCTGCGGCCCCTGAGCACCCGGCGCGCCGGTGTCGCGCCCTTCGCCCCCGCCGGGCCGGCCTTGCCGGTCTGCTTCAGCTTCGCCTGCACGCTGTGCGACAGCTTGGCGGTGGTCACCGCGCTCTTGCGCAGTTGGGCGGTCCCGACGCTGTTGGCGGGCAGCTTGACGGCGGCGTAGGAGGTGCCTATTCGTCCACCGTCCCCGATCTCGAATAGAGTGGACGGGTCGAACGAAGGGGTCGGTCATGACCCGCAGCGTCCATGCGCGCCAGCGCGCGTCTGCCGGCCCCACCCAAGGTTGGGAAGGCCCATGAAGGAACGTCAACCAGCAGAACCCCTGCGCGGCGAGGCCGCGTTCCGTGCGCGCAAGGCGGAGATCGCCAAGCGCAACGACTCCGCCCGGGCGGACGGCGCCGTGCGCCGTGCGGCCAAGGAGGCGCGCATCAGCGAGCAGCAGCTCGCGGAGGCGCGGCGGGAGCGGTCCGGGCTCCCGCGCCAGCCGCACCCCTGAGGGCGCGGCCGGCTAGGCGCGCGGCTCGGCCGCCTGGCCGAGCCGGCGGGCGGCCGTCCGGGCCTGGGCGGTCCGGCGCTCGCGCTCGGCGAACGCCGCACGCTGGGCGACGAGGCCGTCCGCGGTGTTGGCCGACTCGCGCCGCGGCCGGGTGCGCTCGCGCTGCTCGGCCGCCGGGCGCGTGCGGGTTGGTCTGCGTGACTGGCTCATAGAGAGCCTCCGATCAAGTGTGGATTGCGGTGCGGCGCCGAGCGTCTCGCGCTCGTCGCCGGCGATCCGCCGGGTCTGCGCACAGATCGTTCGGGGGCCGTCGTCGCCGGCGCCGCTGCGCGTCGTGGGCAACGGCTGCGGGCGCCGGCGTTCGGCGCCCGATCTGCGCGTCTCAAGCGTAGCGGTTCGAGGCGTCCGCGGACCTGCATCGCGCGCCGTCCGCGGACGGCGCCGAGCGGGGGTCAGCTCTCGTCGGTCGGCGGCACGTCCGCGGGCGCCTCGCGCTGGGAGGCGGCCTCCTGCTTGCGCGCCTGCTTGCGGGCTTCCTTCTCCCGCCGGCGCTCGCGCAGCTTGTTCTCGCGATTGAGCTTCGCGAACGTGGTCTTCTTCTTGGCGGAGGACGCCATGCGGCCGCTCCCTTCGTCGGGGGTTCAAGCGCCGCGGCGATCGTGTGCCGCGCTGCCGGCTCCGGGCGGCTCGGCTGGGATGCCCGATGAGCGGACTCCGAGCGGCGTCGGGTCATCCAGCCTAGCGGGCCCCCCGGCGCCCGGAGCCGACGGCGCGGTAGACTGCTTCTCGTACAGGCCGGGCACTCGCCCGGCGACGCAGTGCCGGCGACCGCGCGCAGCAACCCTCCGCGAACGCACAGCACATGTTCGAAGGAGGCCGCGATGACGACCGGCACCGTGAAGTGGTTCAGCGACGAGAAGGGCTTCGGGTTCATCGTCCCCGACGACGGATCCAAGGACCTGTTCGTCCATCACAGCCAGATCGCCGGCGACGGGTTCAAGACCCTGGCCGAGGGCGCGAAGGTGTCCTACGTCGCGGAGGCCGGCCCGAAGGGCCCGAGCGCGACGCAGGTCACGCCCGTCTGACGGAGTCCACAGCCGTGAGCCGGCTGTCCGCCCTCGACGACGCGTTCCTGCGCCTCGAGAGCCCCGCCGCGCACATGCACGTCGGCTGGAGCGCCGTCTTCGCCGTACCGGACGGCGGCGCTCGCCCGACGCTCGCCGCGCTGCGCGAGCGGGTCGCGGACCGGCTCGACGGCGTCGCCTGGTGCCGCTGGCGGCTGGAGCCGGCGCCGCTCGGCCTCACCGAGCCCCGCTGGATCGAGGACACCGGCTTCGATCTGACCGCGCACGTCCAGGCGCTCTCGGAGCCCGACGAGCCGGTCAGCGACGCGGCGTTCGCCGCGCTGCGCGACGAGATGCTCTCGGCGCCGCTCGATCGCGACCGGCCGATGTGGCGGATCTTCCTCGTCCCGCGCCTGGAGGACGGGCGGGTGGGCCTGATCGGCAAGATCCACCACTCGCTCGTCGACGGCATCGCCGCGTTGCAGATCGTCGGCCTGGTCACCGATGACCCGCCTCCCGCGGGCCCGCCCATGCCGGCCACGCCGCCCCCCGGCGCCGCTGGCTGGGCCCTCGGCGAGCTCGCGCACACCGCCGACCGGGCGATCGGCGCGGCGCGGGCCGTCGCCGGGGGCATCGCGGACCCGGCCGCCGGCGCGCGCTGGGCGAGCCGACTGCTCCAGGCCGCGCGCGAGGACATCCTTCCGGCCGCCCCGGAGAGCCCGCTCAACGTGCCGATCGGCCCGCGGCGCTCGCTCGTCGGCTACCACGCCTCGCGCGAGGTCGTCCGCGCCGCGCGCACCGCGGGCGGCACGATCAACGACGTCGGCCTCGCCGTGGTCACCGGGGCGCTCCGCGCGCTGGCCGAGGGGCGCGGGACGCCGCCCACCGCGCCGCTGAAGGCGATGGTGCCGGTCAGCATGCGCCGCCCCGGCGAGGGCGGCCCGGGCAACCGCATCGCGATGGTGGCCATCGAGCTCCCGGTCCATCTGGCCGACGCCGGCGAGCGCCTGCGGTTCGTTCGCGCCGGCACGCGCCGGCTGAAGGACAACGGCCGCGCCGAGGGCACCTACGCGCTCATGCGCGCGGGCGGGCTCGTGCCGGCGTGGCTGCGCTCGACGCTCGTGCGGTCGCTCGCCTCACCGCGACTGTTCAACCTCACCGTCTCCCAGTCCCCGGCGCCGCGCGCCGCGCTGCACATGCTCGGCTGCGAGATGCAGGAGGTCTTCTCCGTCGTGCCGATCGCCGACGGCCACGCGCTGGCGATCGGGATGGTCCGCTACCGCCGCGAGCTCTTCTTCGGCTGCTACGCCGACCCCGACGCGCTGCCGGAGATCCGTGAGCTGCCCGGGCTGCTCGAGGCCGAGATGCGCAGACTGGGCGCGTAGGCTCGCGGCATGGACGGGCACGTCATCCGGATCGAGCGGGGCTGGATCGTCGTCGACGCCGTGCGCGGCGACGACGGGCGGCTCGCGCTGGGGACGGGGAACGAGATGCGGTTCAGCCCGTTCGACGCGGTGCGGGAGCGCCGTGACGCGCAGATCCCCTGGGGCGCGATCCTCAAGGCCTCCGTCCAGCGCCTGGCGTTCTGGCGCCGCTCATAGCTCCTTGATCAGCAGCAGCGTGAGGTCCGGACGGCCGAGCAGCCGCTGCGCGGCGGACGGGTCGAACCACCGCGACAGGCGCTCGTGGGCGTCGGTGACGAGCACGATGAGGTCGGCGGGAAGCTCCTCGCTCGCCGCGATGATCGCGTCGGCCGGCCGCCGCTGATCGACCACCGCGCGCACGTCCGGCAGCTCCTCGCGCAGGCCGGCCGCCAGCGATTCGAGCCGGCGGCCGAGCCCCTCGAGGTCGAGCTCGCGCATGACCGCCGACGTTCCCGGCAGCAGGCGGGAGGTCGGCGGCGAGTCCGGCTCGAGCGCCGCCAGCAGCGTGACCGCGGCGCCGCACGGCGTGGCGAGCGCGCGCGCCGCCGACAGCGCGGCGTCCACGTCATGGTCGAAGTCGATGGGGACGAGCAGGTTGCGCAGCGCGAAGTCCGCGCCGTCCGCCTGGCGGACGGTGCGCAGCAGGATCGGGATGCCGCCGCCGCGCAGGATGCGCTCGGCGATCGAGCCCACGAGCCGGGTGCGCAGGTTCGTGCGCCCGTGCGCGCACATCGCGATCAGGTCCGCGTCGAGCTCGTGCGCGTGCCGGTCGAGCGCCGCCGCGACGTCGCCCACCGGCCGCTCGTGGACGTGGACCTCGACGCCGATCCCCTGCCGGCGCAGCTCGCCGGCGAGCCGCTCGAGGTACGCGGCCGCGGACGGCGCGTCGGCGTGATGGGGCTCGCCGTGGACCGTGGCGGGCGGCTCGCGCTCGAGCACGTGCACGAGCAACAGGCGCGCGCCGAGCGCCCGGGCGAGCGAGCACGCGGCGGGCAGGACGGCCTCGGCCAGGCGCGAGCCATCGAGCGCGACGAGGATGCGGGTGAACCGAGCACCCCGGATGTCTCCGCCCGCGGACGTATCGCCAAGACTACGCGCCGGTCGTGGTCGTCGACGCGACCGTCTCGGGTCGCCCGCCGCACACCGAGTAGACGCGGACGCTGTCATCCGCGGCGAAGCCCCGCACCGGCCGGCGGTCGGGGTGTCGGCGCAGCCAGCGGTCGACCTGCGGCCACGGGTCGCCGCCGGCGGCCGGCAGGATCACGAGCCGCGCCGAGCCGAACGCGGCCACGCGGTGCACGGGCCGGTCCAGCGTCTCCGCCAGGGCGGGCGCGGCCGGCGGCGCGGCGGCGAGCCGGCCGCCGCAGGCCGCCAGGACGCCCGAGCGCTCCAGCCGCACGGCCGCCGCCCGGGCGTCGGCGAACACCACGGCCTGGTCGCGCACGGCCACCACGTCGACCGCGCAGGCCAGCGCCCAGGGCGCGGCGAGCGCGGCGGCCAGCGCACCCGCCGGCAGCCAGGCGCGCCGCCGCGCGGCGACCGCTCGCGCGGCCGCCGCCACGCCGCAGGCGCCGACCACGCACAGCACCGCGGCGGCCGGGAGCGAGAAGCGCCCGAGCCCCGCGTAGCCGGTCACCGCCTGGTAGGCCACGACGCCCACCAGCCCGAGCGCGCCCGCGGTGAGCGCCTGGAACGTCCGCCGGCGCGGCGAGGCCGCCACGCACGCGTAGACGGCGCCGACGAGCAGCGGCGCGGCCAGCTCGCCCAGCCCGCGCCCCGCGGCGATCGGCGCCGCGTGCGGGCGCCAGGCCTGCCGGCCCAGCTCCGTGGCCTCGGCCGAGATCTTCGCCAGGTAGCTGCCGTGCCAGGCGTCGCCGGACCCGAGGTAGTCGCCGCCGAACCACAGCAGCGGGACGGCCGGCAGCGCCACGGCCACGCCCAGCCGCGTCCACCACCCTCCGCGCCACGCGACCCAGACGGCGTACAGGCCCACGAACGGCCACGTCTCGGGCCGCAGCAGGGCGGCGAGCAGACCGCACAAGAGCGCCTGCCGCGGACGCCCGGCCAGGTGGCGGTCGAGCGCGCCGAGGACCACGGCGATCAGCAGCGGCTCGGACGCCCCGAGCTCCATCATCGGCCACAGGCCGCGCAGCAGGACGATCCCCAGCGCCGCCGCCACGGCCGCCCCCCGGCCGCCGAGCCGGTACGCCACCCGCGCGGCCAGGACCACGGCCAGCAGCCCCGCGGCCCGCGCGAGCACGAGCCACGACCACGGCACCGAGTTCAGAGAGACGAGCGCGAACGCGGTGTCGACCAGCGCCGGCAGCGGCTTCCACGACGGGTAGCCGAGCGTACTGAACGTGCCGTGGCCGGCCAGCTCGCGGCCCCACAGCACCCAACCCGACGGGTCGAATCCAGGCGTGCTGGACAACGCCAGGGACGCCACCGCCAGGAGCACGCAGCACACCGTCGCGCGCCGCATCGCGCCCATGCTAGGTCGCGACGGGGAGCGCTCGATGAGCCGCGCCGCTCAGCCCATGGCGCGAGCGCTCATCCGGGGTGCTGACTGCGCGGAGCGGCCCGGCGGGTGCCGGTGCGCTTCTCGCCGGCCTGCTGGCGGCGCTCGGCCGCCTCGTCCTTGAGCCGCTGCTGCGTGGCCGCGAACTCGGCGCTCCGCTCCGCCGGCGAGGCCGCGCGCGGCCGGGGCTGGCGCGGGAAGGATGAATTCGGCGGCGTCGGCATCGCGACGGTCCTCTCACTCCTTCGTTTGGAATTGCGTCGCGCGCAAGGTGAAGGAGGGGTGGCGCTCACGTGCGACGGGCTGGCTTCAAGCCTACAGCGGGCCGGGCGGACCGGCGCCGCTCGCGGTCAGGCCACGGTCGCGTCGGCCGGCCGCGGGGCGCCGCCGCGCAGGTGTGCCCACAGCCCGTCCAGCCCCGCCCAGACGATGAAGGTCAGCGCGCCCATGATCCCCGTCGCGGTCATGAGCAGGCCCGCCGCGGCGGAGGTGGCCACGCCGTCGTGGCCGAGGATCAGCACCGCCGCCGCCGCGCCCACGGCGGGCCCGACCGGCAGCTGGCCGAGCGTGACGACGGCGATCAGCACCGCGATCGCGTCGAAGAAGGACGCGTCGACGCCGACCGCGTGCAGCAGCAGCCAGTTGCGCAGGATCTGGGCGAAGACGGCCACGAGCACCCAGGCGACCACCCGGCCGCCGCCGCGGGCGCTGCGGATCACGGCCAGGCCGCGCCAGAGCTCGCGGCCCGTGCACAGCGCGAGCCGCCGCAGCCCGGCGCCGCCGACGATGACCAGGCCGGCGGCGATGATCGGCGACCACCACGGCAGCCCCAGCGGGCCGACGAGCGTGAAGGACGTGAGGGCGGCGAGCGCGGCCTCGACGGCGAGGATCGGCAGCTCGGCGGCGATCAGCGTCGGCACCTGCGGGCAGAGCGCCGGGCTGAAGCGGCGCAGGGCGACGATCCGCACCGCCGCGCCGAGCTGGCCGTTGAGCAGGCTGCCGAGAACCTGCGCGCTGGACGCCCGGAACAGCGTGCGCCGGCGGACGCGGCCGCCCGCGGCGGCGATCGTCAGGTGCCACGCCTCTGCGCGCGAGAGAAGCGCCACGACCTGCAGCACGGCGGCGAGGGTCAAGGTCCACCACGGTGCGCTGGTGAGCGCGGTGGCGAGCTCGCCCCGGCGCGCGGACAGCAGCGCGGTGAGCAGGATCACGCTGGCCAGCGCGCCGACCACGCCCACGACGAGGCGGTGGCGCCGCGCAAAGCGCCGCAGACCTGCGATGACGGTCACCTGTGGGTACGTCCTCCTCCGAGCTCCTGCCAGACCGCGACGCGTCAGGGAGCTCCGAGGGACCTGGCAGCGACCGAGCCGCTGCGGTAGCCGGCTGCCCCACAGGCTACCCGGTCGACCCAACCACGAGACGCAGTCAGTACGGGACGCGTGCGGCGCCGCACAGAAAGCCCATGAACTCCCCGGCCTCGCCGCACAGCCCGAGGAAGCGCGACAGGAACCCGCTCGCGGTGGCCTCGGACTCGCTCAGCGCGGCGTTCGCGATGAAGTCCTTGCGCTTGAGCTCCTCGATCAGCGGGTGCTCGGGGTCGAAGCCCGCGGGCGGGCGCTTGAGCGCCTCGCCGCCCAGGCGGAAGGTCTGCCGGAACGCCGGGTCCTCGGCGACCCCCTGCCAGCGGGCCGGACGGGTGGCGATCGAGGTGCGGATCGCGTGCAGCGTGTCGCGCTCCGGGTGCCACAGCCCGCAGGCCATGAACACGCTGCCCGGCTCGAGGTGCAGGTAGAAACCGGGCGCGTGCACGTCCTTGTTGCGCTCGTGGCGGAACTGGATGCCGACGTGGGTCTTGTACGGCGCCTTGTCCTTGGAGAAGCGCGTGTCGCGGTAGATGCGGAACAGCGAGCCGGCGAAGTGGGCGCTGACCTCGCCCGGGAACCGCAGTTCGGCGTCCTCGACGAACGCGAGCGCCGGCTCCTGCACCTCGGCCACGTAGCGCGGCTTGTTGGCCGCGAACCACTCGCGGTCGTTGTGGGCCGCGAGCTCGCGCAGGAACGCGAAGAGCTCAGGGGAGAAGCAGGGTTCCTCGGGGGTCACCAGACGGTCTCCAGCACGCGCCGCCAATTGTCCCAGGCGATCGCCTCGAGCTCCGGCTCGCTGAACCCGGCGGCGCGCAGCGCGTCCAGCAGCCGCGGCAGCCCGCTCACGTCAGCCAGCTCCGCGGGGATCGTGGCGCCGTCGAAGTCGGAGCCCAGCCCGACGTGCGCGACGCCGATCCGGTCGGCGACGTAGCGCGCGTGGGCGGCGATCGCCGACAGCGGCGTGTCGGCGTCGTTGGCGCCGTCGGCGCGGATGAACGGCACGGCGTACACGATGCCCACGAGGCCGCCCGACGCGCCGACGGCGTCGAGCTGGGCGTCGGTCAGGTTGCGGCTCACCGGACACAGCGCGTGCGCCGCGGTGTGCGAGACGATCAGCGGCGCGAGGTCCAGCCGGGCGACGTCCCAGAAGCCGGCCTCGTTGAGGTGGCTGAGGTCGACGGCGATGCCCAGCTCGGCGCAGGCCCGCACCAGCGCCACGCCCGCCGGCGTCAGCCCGGGGCCGTGGTCGCCGGTGGACGGGTAGGCGAACGGCACGCCGTGGCCGAACGCGTTGTGCCGGCTGTGCACGGGGCCCAGCGAGCGCAGCCCGGCGGCGTGCCAGAACGGCAGCGTCTCGAGCTCCGGGTCGATCGCCTCGGCGCCCTCCAGGTGCGCGACCGCGGCCAGCACACCCTGCTCGCGCGCAGCGTCGAGCTCCCCGGCGGCGCGGACGACGCGCAGGTGCCCCTCGCGCTCCAGGCGCAGCAGCCGCGCGAGCGTCCGGGCGGCGTGCGGCGCGGCGATCGCCTCGCCGATCGGCCGCGAGACCTCGATGAAGTACCCGCCCGGTCCGGCGTCGTCCAGCAGCCCGGTGGCGCCGGGCGTGCGCGTGTAACAGGCGAAGATGCCGCCGCCCAGCCCGCCCACTTGCGCGCGCGGCAGGTCGACGTGGCCGCCGTCGCGACCGGTCGCGAACCGGTCGGCGTCCGCGCGGGTGAGCGTGTCGTTGTGGCCGTCGAAGATCGTCAGCATGCGGGCAGCAGTGTGCCCTGGGCGGGCGGATAGAGGATCGTCGCGTCCGGCTGGACGACCGCGAAGTCCGGCAGCTCGTGCTCGCTGAGGCGGCCGTCGGGGCCGATGTGGCAGACGGTCCAGCCGAGGGCGGTCAACCGGTCGGCGATCAGCCGGCGGTGGCAGCGCCACCACGGCGCCTCGGCGCACATCACCGCCGCCGGGCGCTCGGCGGCCAGCGCCAGCAGCTCGGCCAGGCCCGCCCCGAACTCCGGGGTCAGCGCGTAGTCGGCGTAGCCGCGGAACGCCGGGTGCTCCCAGCCGCCGTTGGGCGAGTCCGGCCGCGGCGGCCGCCGGCCGCCCAGCGCGGGCAGGTGGCGGTAGTCGATCTCGCGCGCCTCGCGCAGCGACTCCAGGTTGAACTGCGGATGCCGGCGCGAGCGGGGAAACCTGCGGACGTCGACCAGGCGCGTGACGCCGTGGGTCGCCAGGAGCGCCAGCAGCTCCTCCAGCGAGTGCGTCGAGTGCCCGACGGTATACGCGCGCACTAGCGACCGTGCACGACGACCCGGGTGCCGTGCCGCGGCGAGAAGGTGACGTTGCGCCGGGCCACCCGCTCGCGCCGGCGGCTCGCGGGCCGCAGCGCGAAGCGCGTGAGCACCTCGTCGAGCACCGTGCGCATCTCGAGCTCGGCGAACGCCGCGCCGATGCAGCGCCGCACGCCGCCGCCGAACGGCAGCCAGGTGTAGGTCGCCGGCGGGCGCTCGAGGAACCGCTCCGGCCGGAACGCGTAGGGCTCCGGGTAGTCCTGCGGGCGCGTGTGCGCGAGCCAGATCGCGGGCGTCACGTCCGTCCCGGCCGGCAGCGACACGCCGTCGACGACGAGGTCTGAGGTCAGCCGCCGGCCGGCGAGCGGCACGACCGGGCGCAGCCGCAGCGACTCCGAGACGACCGCGCGCAGGTAGGGCTCCCCCTCCGCCCGGGCGCGCTCGGCCACGGCCGGGTGATGGGCCAGCAGGTCGAGCGCCCAGGCCAGGCCGGTCGCGGTCGTCTCGTGGCCGGCGAGCAGCAGCGTCATCAGCTGGTCGCGCACCTCCCCGTCGTCCATGCCGGCGGCGACGAGCTCCGAGCAGATGTCGTCGCCCGGCGCGCGGCGGCGGCGGGCCACCTCGGCGAGCAGCCGCGCGTCGATCTCGCGCGCCATCTCGCGCAGGCGCTCCAGCGGCCGCCGGCGCCCGAACATCACCGAGATCTGCAGGCCCATCGAGGTGGTGGTGGCGAGCAGGTCGCGCAGCAGGGTCTGCAGGTGGCGGTCGTCGGCCACGCCGAACACGGCGCGCAGGATCACCTCGAGCGTGATCGTCTGCATGCTCGGATGCACCGGGAACGCGGCGCCCTCGGGCCAGCGGTCCAGCTCGCGCGCCGCCGCCGCGCGCATCACGGGCTCGTAGCGGCGCATCCGGTCGCCGTGGAACGGCGGCAGCATCACCTTGCGCGCCGACAGGTGCGCCTCGCCCTCCAGGACCAGCAGCGACCGCGGGCCGACCAGCGGCTGCAGCGTCACCGTCCGGCCGGGCGGCAGCCCGTGCCCCCGCTCGCCGTACAGCGCACGGATGACGTCCGGCCGCGACACCATCACCAGCGGCGTCCGGAACCCCTGGAACATGACGCTGAACACGTCCCCGTAGCGGTGCCGGCAATCCTCGAGGAAGCGGATCGGCCGGGCCACCCAGCGCGCGGTCTGCAGGACGGGCGACTCGGTGGGGCCGGCGGGGAGGGCGGTCACGCACCGACCGTACCGTGTTGATTGACCTCCACGCACGGGTCTGGCAGGCTCCTCCCGGGCCTCTCATGAGGCTTGGGTCCGCGTTTTCGAGGGGAAGGCCGAGGAGGGGAAGGGCATTGCGGGTGAACTCGCGCTTGGTGGCCGTGGTGGCCGCCGCGGTCGTGCCGTTGTGTCTCGCGACGGGGGCACGGGCCGACGGCCCGCCGATTCCGCTCGGGCCCGTCACGGCCGCGACCGTCGCGCAGCTGCAGGCACGGGCGAGCGCGCTCGACGACGCCGCCGCGCAGGCCGCGCGGGACGCCGCCACCGCGGGCGTCGCGCACGACCAGGCCTAGGCCGCCGCAACGGAGGCCGCGGACAGGGCCGGGCAGACCAACGACCCGGCGGACATCGCCGCCGCCGCGGCGGCCTCAGCGGCGCAGGCGGCGGCGCCGACCGCGTTCGCCGCCAAGTCGGCGGACGCCGCCAAGGCCCAGGCGGCCGCCACCGACGCCGACACCAGCGCCACGCGCGAGGCCGCCTCGCTCGCCCGCAAGAGCAGCGGCACCGCCGCCGAGGGCACGTCGGAGATCCCGGAGACCGACCCGTTCCCGGACAACGCCGAGCACAGCCCCAACGTGACCGTGGTCGGCCACGTCCGCGGGCCGGTGGGCACGAACCCGTCCTGCCCGGCGTTCAACCCGACGAAGTGCCCGGGCTTCAGCTCGCTGAACTTCGTCCACTTCGAGAACCTCGGCTACGACGTGATGGTGGCCAACGGCACCGGCGGCCTGGGCGTGTGGTCGCTCAAGGACCCGGCGCACCCGAAGTGGATCTCCCAGGTGACGCTCGAGGACATCAAGGCCGTCATCCCGGATCCCGACTCGCTGACCCAGTTCTGGGAGGGCGAGAACATGACGGTCGACAGCTCGCGCAAGCTCGTGTTCATGTCGCGCGACTCCGGCCGCAAGGGCCAGATCATCGTCGACCT
The DNA here is from genome assembly GCA_025935735.1 of Solirubrobacteraceae bacterium. The sequence continues at coordinate 22,854 of JAICUS010000003.1, forward strand.
CAACGACCCGTGGCACCCGCAGGTGATCGGGTTCAACCCGAACTGGCAGGGCCACACGTCGACCTGCCTCGACGACTGCCGCTTCCTGTGGTCGGTCGGCGGCATCCAGCGCGGCGCGACGGTCGACAACGTCGCCCCGGTGTCGATCACCGACATGCGCGACGCGCTGCACCCGTTCGTCTACAGCCAGACGTTCTCGTCCGACGTCCACCGCCTGGGCGCGCGGTTCGGCTCGACGCACTCGGTCGACGTCGACTTCAACGGCGTCGCCTGGGTGTCGGGCTCCGGCGGCGTGCGCGGCTACTGGACCGAGGGCCTGCACAAGGATCCGGCCACCGGCCAGGACCGCTACGCCACGCCGTATGACCCGATCGCGTACGCCGGCGGCCCGATCGCCGGCGACTTCAGCTCGGCGTTCATGCACAACTCGTATCACTTCCCCACGGCGGTCGGGAACCAGCCGCCGGGCGACGTGATGCTGGTCACCAACGAGAACAACGACACCGACTGCGCGACCGCGGGCCGGTTCCTCATCGCCTCGCTGGCCGGCACCTATGACGCCGACGGGCCGACGAGCGCGGACACGAAGATGACGCAGCTGGGCACGTTCAGCGTCGACGGGAACCCGGGCCAGTTCCACGGCACGGTGGGCAACACCACCGTCGGCGACTGCTCGGCGCACTGGTTCACGGTCAAGGGCAACATCGTCGCGCTGGCCAACTACGAGCAGGGCACGCGCTTCGTCGACGTGTCGGACCCGGCGCACCCGGTGCAGGTCGGCTGGTACCGCGTCCCGGCGCGCGCCGCGACGGCCACGCAGCCGGCGATCGTCTCCAGCGACACGTCGGCCGCCTACTGGCACGGCAAGTACGTCTACTCGTCGGACTACCAGCGCGGGATCGACATCCTCGAGCTCGACCAGAGCGCCGACCGCGGCAAGATCCTGCCGAAGGCGTGCTGGAACTCGTGCGCGGACACGCAGGTGGTCGATCCGGACTCGACGTCCGCGTCCGGCGGCGCGGGCGGCACCGTCGCGGCGACGCTCTCGCTGGCGTTGGGCGGCGCGGCGAGCTTCGGGCCGTTCACGCCGGGGCTGGCGAAGGACTACTCGGCCGGGATGACGGCGACCGTGCTCTCCACGGCGGGCGACGGCGCGCTGAGCGTGGCCGACCCGTCGGGCACGGCCACCGGCCACCTCGTCAACGGGGCGTTCTCGCTGCCGTCGGCGCTGCAGGCCAAGGCCGCGAGCCCGGCCGGCACCGGCGGCGGCTTCGCCGACGTCGGCGGGGCGGCGAACCCGACGTCGCTCCTCACCTACGGCGGCCCGGTGAGCAACGACCCGGTCGGGGTGACCTTCCAGCAGCACATCGGGGCGACCGACGCGCTGCGCACGGGCTCGTACTCGAAGACGCTGACGTTCACGTTGTCCACCACGAACCCGTAGCCACCGTTGGGCCGGACGTCGAGAGCCGTATGCGCCGGACTGGCTCTCGGCGTCCTGCTCGTGGCCGGCTGCGGCGGCGGGTCCAAGCCCAAGACCCAGACGGTGGTGTGGAAGTACGGCGACATCCACTTCGGCGTGCTGGCGCCGCTGAGCGGCGACGAGGCCGCGCGGGGCCGCGATCTCGTCGACGGCGCCCGGCTGGCGGCCGCCGACCTCAACGTGCGCGGCGGGGTGCTGGGCAAGCGGGTGCGGGTCGACGCGCTCGACGACGGCTGCGACGCCGCTCGCAGCCGGGCGAGCGCGCAGGAGCTGGCCGGGCGGACGCTCGGCGGCGCGCTGGGGACGATCTGCTCCGGCGCCGCGGCCGCGGCGGCGCGCACGCTGGGCGACGGCCTGCCGTTCCTGGTCACCTCGGCCAACGCGAAGCGAGTCGTCGCGGGCGCGCCGACCGCGTACCTGACCCAGGGCACGCCGTATCAGGCGGCGCTGGCCGCCGTGCACTTCCTGGCCTACCGGAACGCGCAGCGACTGGCCGTGGTCAGCGGCACCGGCGCGGCGGACGTCCGGCTGTCCAAGCAGGTACTCGGGCTGTCCGCGCCGGCGCCGATGCCGGTGAGCGAGCAGCACTCCGACGATCCGGCGCAGGCGGCGACCGTCGCGCTCGTGGCCAGGCCCGACACCGTCTACTACGCCGGCCCGGCCGAGTCCGCCGGCCGGCTGGTGGCCGCGCTGCGCGGCTCCGGCTTCCAAGGCCGGTTCGTCGCCTCCGCGCAGTCCGACAGCCCGGCGTTCCTGCGCGCGGCCGGCGCGAGCGGGCAGGGCGCGTACGTGATCGCGCCCGCCACCCCTCAGAACCTGCCGGCCGCCGGGGCGTGGGCGAGGCGCTTCTCCCGGCGCTTCGGGCACGCGCCGGGGCGCGACGCGATGCTGGCCTACGAGGGCCTGCGCTCGCTCGCCCAGGCGGTCACGCAGAGCGGGAAGGTCGACCCGCGGGCCAACAGCAGCGAGCTGTTCCGGCTGCAGGACGACTACCGGGACTTCCTCGGCGAGCCGCTGCAGTTCGCCGCCGACCACACGGTCAAGTACGACGACAACATCGCCCTGCAGGTGAGCGCCGGGGCGTTTGAGGTCGAGAGCACGCTGCGCTCGTATCAGGGCTGATGCGGCGGGCCTGGGTGCTGTCGGCCTGCCTGCTGGCGGCGGCGTGCGGTGGGGGGTCGCCGTCCTACACCGCGCGCGAGGTCAAGGCGGCCTACTTCCGGCCGGCGGACTTCGGGCCGGCGGTGATCGGCGGCTTCGTCGACCCGGACTTCCACTCGCACTCCAACTACGTCCCGCTCGGCGGGCTGGAGATCTGCCCGCTCGCCCAGCGCGCCGAGGCGGCGTCGGGCGGCGGGGTCAACCAGATCGAGCCCAAGGCCGCCGAGCCGGTGCAGCAGTACGTCGTCAACCCGCGCTCGCCCGACGACGACCGCACGCCCACCATCACCCAGGGCGGGCTCGTGTTCGGGACGAGCACGATCGCCGGGCAGGGGATGGACAAGGCGGAGGCGGCGATGACCAAGTGCCCGGCGCGCTACGCCGTGCGCGGCGGGCCGGCGCCGATCCTCGGCACCTACAACGTGAGCATGCGGCCGCTGGAGCTGCACGGCTGGAGCGGCGTCGCGCAGCAGATCGCGCACACGTACCCGGCGGCGGTGGACAACGTCTACTACGAGGACGTCACGCACCTGCTCGTCCGGCGCGCGAACGCCATCCTGTATGTCGACGTGACGCACCGCAAGATCATCGGCGAGCGGTCGGATTCGGCGGCGACGGCGCAGCAGGTGCTTTCGACGGTGTTGCGGCGCCTCGGATGATCCGGCGCGTCGCCCTGCTGGTCCTGGCCGCGTTTACGGCGGCCGCGCTGGCGCCCGCGTCGGCGGCCGCGCACGCGACGATCGTGGAGACGACGCCGGGCGACACGGCCGTGCTGCGGGTGCAGCCGCGCGTCGTGTCGTTGAAGTGGAGCGAGCCGGTCGACCTCGGCGCGCACGCGATCCGGCTGTTGGACGGTGCGGGGAACCAGATCGCCACGCCGGCGCCGCCGCGGCCGGGACCGGCCGGGAAGTCGACCGCGGTGCTGGCGCTGCCGCGGGGTCTCGCGCGCGGTACGTACGTGGTGGCCTGGCGGGTGGTGTCGGCCGACTCGCACCCGGTGTCGGGCGCGTTCTCGTTCAGCGTCGGCGCGCCGAGCGCGGTGCTCTTCTCGGCCGCCGGCGGCGGGTCGAGCGCGACCGTGCGCGTGCTCGACGGGGTGGGGCGGGCGCTCGCCTATCTCGGCTTCGCCCTGGCGGTCGGCGGGGCGGTCGTGCTGTTCGGGCTCTGGCCGGGCGGGCGCGAGAGCCTGGCCGGGCGGCGGCTGCTGTGGGGCGGGCTCGGGGCGCTGGTGCTGGGCAGCCTGGTGGTGCTGCTGATGCAGGGGCCGTACGCGTCGGGCGGGTCGGTGGGCGGCGCGTTCTCCTCCTCGCAGCTCTCGTTCACGCTCGGGACGCGGCTGGGCCAGGCGCTTTTGTTGCGGATCCTGTTCGCGATCCTGTTCTTGTTCTCGTTATCGCGACGGTTGCCGATCTCGTTCTCGATCGCGTTCGCGGTCGCGCTCGTGCTCACCTGGACGCTCACCGACCACTCGCAGACCGGCGTGCAGACGTGGCTCGGCGTCCCGGTGGCGAGCCTGCACCTGCTCTCGATGGCCGTGTGGTTCGGCGGGCTGCTGATGCTGCTGGTGGGCGTCGAGCGGGGCGCGCTGGCGGTGGTCGCGCCGCGGTTCTCCCGGGTCGCGCCGTGGTGCTTCGGCGTGCTGGCGGCGAGCGGCGTCTATCTCGCCTACCGCCAGTCGGGCGTGCTGGGCGCGCTTCCGGGGACGGTGTTCGGGAGATTGATCCTGATCAAGATCACGATCGCGTTGACAATCTTGTTGCTGGCCTGGTTCTCGCGGCGGGCGGTGCTGGCGGGCCTGTCTCCGTTGCGCTCCGTCACCGGGGAGGCGCTGCTGGGCGTGGGCGTGCTCGGCGTGACCGCGGCGCTGGTGAACACGACCCCGGCCCGGGTGGCCTACGTCGACCCGATCGACCGGACGGTGGCGGGGCCGGGGGGCGGCAAGGTCGAGGTCAAGGTCAACCCGGCCAAGCAGGGGGAGAACGTGGCCGACGTCTACCTGGTGCGCCGCAACGGCGAGCTGCTGCAGGTGCCGGAGCTGACCGCGCGGCTGGCGCCCCGCGACGGGAGCTCGGGGCCGCTCGTGGTGCGGTTCGTCTCCGCCGAGCCCGGCCACTACGTGGCGAGCCGGATGATCGTGCCGTACCCGGGCGACTGGACGCTGCGGCTGCAGATCCGCACGTCGGCGATCGACGAGTCCGACATCGACCTCCCGCTGACCATCCGGTGAGGGTCGCCGGGTTCATCTGTGCGCTGTTCTGGGCGCTGCTGCTGCTCGCGCCGGCGGCGGACGCGCACGTCACCGTGGTGCCGGCGACGGCGCGGCCGGGGCAGACGGTGACGCTCAACTTCCGCGTCCTCAACGAGCGCTCGGACGCGCGCACGGTCGGGATCGACATCTTCGTCCCGCCGGGGTTGCGGGCGACGGCGTCCGACCGCCGCGGCTGGACGCGCGTCGACCGGCCGCGCGAGTTCTCCTGGACGGCGGACGGCTCGGGCGCGGCGATCGGCGGCTCCGGCGCCAAGGACTTCGAGGTGCGGGTCGGGCCGCTGCCGCAGTCCTCGAGCGTCGTGTTCAAGGCGCTGCAGCACTACTCCGACGGCGCGGTCGTGCGCTGGATCCAGACGTCGGCGGGCGGCGACCGGCCGGCGCCGGTGCTGCGGCTGAGCGCCTCCGGGCAGGCGGGCGGCGGGGGCGGCGGCGGGTCGTCCGGGGCGGCGTTCGCGATCCCGGTAGCGGTCGTGCTGCTGTTGCTGGGCGGCGGCGTGCTGCTGCGCCGCCGGGCGCGCTGATTCAGCCCATCCTCATCCGCGCCGGGATACCGTGCCGCCCGCGATGCGGCGCAAGGCGGTATGGATCGGTGCGTTCGCGGCCGCGGTGCTGGCGGCCGTCTTGGTCGTCACGGCGTCGCGCGCGCCGGCGCATCCCGGGCACCGGCGGGTGGAGAGCCGGGCCGTGGCGGCGGGTCCGCACGTCCCGGTCCTGCACCGGTCGGCGCACGGGCCGAACATCGTCTTCATCCTCACCGACGACCTCTCCTGGGACTTGATCAACCGCCGCTTCGCGCCGCACATCGCCGCGCTGGAGCGCCGGGGGGAGACGTTCGACCACTACTTCGTCGCCGACTCGCTCTGCTGTCCCTCGCGGGCGACGATCTTCACCGGCGAGTTCCCGCACGACACGGGCGTGATCTCCAACACCGCGCCGTCCGGCGGCTACGTGAAGTTCCAGCGCCGCCGGCTGGGGCGGCGGACGTTCGCGGTCCCGTTGGCGAGGCGCGGCTACGCGACGTCGCTGCTGGGCAAGTACCTCAACGGCTACGGCGACCCGATGCGCTCGCGCTGGCGGACGCGCGTGCCGCCGGGCTGGGACGACTGGCACGTGGCGAACTCCACGGGTTACCAGGAGTTCCGCTACCTGCTCGACGACAACGGCCACACCGACTTCTACGGCGGCCCGCGCGGCGCCTGCACACCGGGCGGGGTCGCGGCCGACATCGCCAGCGCCGGCCGGCGCGGCGACTCCTACGGCGTCGACATCCTCTCGCGCGACGCCACCGCGTTCATCGCGCGCGCCGCGGGCCGGCCCTTCGCGCTGGAGGTCGCCACCTTCGCGCCCCACCGCCCCTACACCCCGTCGCCGCGCAACGCCTGCGACTTCCCTGGCCTGCGCGCCCCGCGCGACCCGTCCTTCGACGCGAGCAACGTGGACCCGCCGGCCTGGCTGGGCGTCCGGCCGCCGCTGAGCGCGACCGAGCTCGACACCATCGACCGCTCCTACCGGTTGCGCGCACAATCCGTCGAGTCCGTCGACGCCCTCGTCGCCCGCGTCGAAGCCCGCCTGCGCGCCCTGGGAGAGCTGCGCCACACCTACATCGTCTTCAGCTCCGACAACGGCTACCACATGGGCCAGCACCGCCTGACCTGGGGCAAGATGACCGCGTTCGACACCGACATCCGCGTCCCCCTGATCGTCGCCGGCCCGGGGGTCCCGCACGGCCGCGTCGTCCACCAGGTCGCGCAGAACACGGACCTCTACCCGACCTTCGTCGCCCTCGCCGGCGGGCACCCACACCCCGGCGTCGACGGCCACAGCCTCGTCGCGCTCCTGCACCCCCACCACCACGCGTCGCTGCGCTGGCGAACTCTCGCGTTGGTCGAGCACCGAGGCCACGCCCGCAGCCCCCTGGACCCGGACTTCGAGGACGGAAAGCTCGGCGGCGACCCCACCACCTACACCGCACTGCGCATCTCCACCCGCCACCTGCGCCACTTCCCCGGCCCGCTCGAGGCCGTCTACGTCGAGTACACCGACGGCGAGCGAGAGTTCTACGACATCAAGCACGACCCCTACGAGCGCCACAACCTCGCCTTCCATCTGACCCGCCCCCAGCGCCACGAGCTCCACCACCTGCTCCACCGCCTCCGGCACTGCCACGGCCCCCACGCCTGCTGGCGAGCCGGTGTCTTACGGCCTGCATGACATAACGGTATGCTGGCTGCATGCCGGTGCAGGTGGCGATTCGCCTTCCGGATGACCTCGTGGCCGAGGTCGATCGGCTCGTGCACGACGGGACCTTCGAGAGTCGCTCACAGGCGATTCGCTCCGGCTTGGAAGCGATCGTCGCGGGCCGTCGTCGGCAAGAGCTGGAGCGCCGCTACGCGGCGGCGCCACCGGAAACAGAGCAGGAGCTCGCCGAGGCGACGCGCTTGGCCATCGAGTCGATCCATGATGAGCCGTGGGAGCGGTGGTGGTAGCCCGGGGTGAGCTCTGGTGGGGCGAGGCCCCGGACGAGAAGGGCCGCCCGTTCCTCGTGGTCAGCCGGGACGCGGCGAATGCCGTGATGCAGCGCGTCCTGGTCGTTCCCGTCACGCGGCGCTCCCGCGGGCTGCCCAGCGAGCTCGAGCTCGGCGAAGACGAAGGACTTCCGGTGGCGTGCGTCGCCTCCTTCGACAATCTCCGGCCGTTCCCGAAGACGATGCTGGTCCGCCGGCTCGGCTCCCTCGGCCCCCGCTCGGGCGAGATCTGCCGCGTCGCGGGCACCACGTTGGATTGTTGAAACCCTGCCGACCGACATCGAGGGCCGGCGCGATGTCAGCAGCGGGACATCTCTGCTCGGGACCATCGACAGCGCCATCGCGCCATCCTCGACGCTCCTTATACGCTCACCAAAGGCACGTATGCAGGGCAATGTCGCTCTCATCAACACTGCGCTGAGCGACCCCACACGCGCATCGCACCCACGCGCGTCAGCACGTCTTGACGGTCGCGTTCGCGTCCCATAGAAGCCGCCCTTGAAGAGGGGGCGAACTTTTCGCCCGGCGGCCTAGAGGGACGTATGGCGCTGATCGACGGAGGGAGGCAGCTTGCGTAGCCGGCGGACACTCCAGCG
>JAICUS010000861.1 GCA_025935735.1 Solirubrobacteraceae bacterium
CACATGTCCAGCCACACGCACCGCAAGGTGCGCGAGGTCGCCCAGTCGATCGCCGACTCGGCGTCCGGGCACGCCCCGTTGCCGGAGGACCTGCGGGCGATCCTGCGCGACGCCTGCCCACCGGCGCCGCGGCTGCACTAGCGGCCGGGTTGCTCCTGCGCCGCCTCTTCCCGGTCCACGCGGGCGGCGGCGTCCCGGTGCCGGTGCGCGGCACTGCGTGCGGCCCCGGCGGCCCGTTCGGCGGCCTCCTCTGCGGCGGCCCGGGCCCGGGCGACGTCCTCGGCCGAGCTGGGCGCCCCGGAGCGCAGCCGAAGCTGCCGTTCGCGGAGCTCGCGCGCGCGGGCGTCGGCCGTCTCCTTGCGCCGGGCCGCCCGCCCGGCCGACCTCGCCGCCGTCCTCGAGGTCCTGCTCCGCCATGCCTCCACCCTGCCCTGCGACCGCCCCGCGCGCACGGGAACCGGGCGCCGTCGGGGAGAATGCGCGAGCCGTCCGAGGAGGAGAAGCGCCGCGTGTTCTACATCTTGGCGAGGTTCGTCATCCGGCCGCTGTTCTGGGCGCTGTTCCGGCCGCACGTCACCGGCCGCGAACACGTGCCGCAGACCGGCCCGGTCATCTTCGCCAGCAACCACCTGTCCTTCATCGACAGCATCGCGATCCCGACGGTGGCCCCGCGCAAGGTGCACTACCTGGCCAAGGCCGAGTACTTCACCGGCACCGGCATCACCGGCTGGTTCAGCCGCACGATGTTCGGTGCGCTGGGAGCGCTGCCCGTGGAGCGGGAGACGCACCGCGCGGCGCAGGAGGCCCTCGACACCGCGCTCGCGGTGCTCAAGGACGGCGAGGGCTTCGGCATCTACCCCGAGGGCACGCGCTCCCGCGACGGCAAGCTGGCGCGCGGCAAGACCGGCGTCGCCTGGCTGGCGCTCACCGCCGGCTGCCCGGTGGTCCCGGTCGCGGTCACGGGCACCGACAAGGTGCAGCCCGTCGGCGCCCGCTGGCCGCGCCTGGCCCGGATCTCGGTGACCTTCGGCGAGCCGCTGACCTTCCCCGAGTTCGCCGGCCAGGCCGGCAAGGGCAAGCCGCGCCGCGAGGTCACCGACCGGATCATGCGGGAGATCCACGCGCTGTCGGGGCAGGAGAAGGTCGGGTGGGAGTAGGCGCGCTGCTCGACTTTCGCGGTGATCATCGGCAGGTGGCTGCCCCCGCCCGGCGCGTCGACTGCCACCCGCCGATGATCAACTGCGGGGCGACCTCGTCGTGAGCGGGGCGCTGCTGGTCGCCGGGACGACGTCGGACGCCGGCAAGTCGGTCGTCACCGCCGGCATCTGCCGCTGGCTGGTGCGCCAGGGCGTCTCCGTGGCGCCGTTCAAGGCGCAGAACATGAGCAACAACTCGATGGTCACGCCGGACGGCGCCGAGATCGGCCGCGCGCAGGTCATGCAGGCCGCCGCGGCGCGGGTGGCCCCCGAGGCGGCGATGAACCCGGTGCTGCTCAAGCCCGGCGGCGAGAACTCCAGCCAGGTCGTCGTCCTCGGCCGGGCGGTCGGCGACGTCACGGCGCTGTCCTACCGGGAGCTCAAGGCCACCCTGCGCGAGCAGGTGCTCGACTGCCTGGCCGACCTGCGGACGCGGTTCGACGTCGTCGTCTGCGAGGGCGCCGGCTCCCCCACCGAGATCAACCTGCGGGCCGACGACATCGCGAACATGGGCCTGGCCACCGC
>JAICUS010000744.1 GCA_025935735.1 Solirubrobacteraceae bacterium
GGGAACGCCGCGCTGGAGGAGGTCGTGATGGCCATCCGCATCCGCGGCGACCAGTTCCCCGGCCTGGAGGTCGGTGTGCGCACCGAGGAGCTGGCCCGCACGTCGCGCATGGTGTCGCGACTCACCGGTTACCCGATCCAGTACAACAAGGCCGTCGTCGGCCGCAACGCGTTCGCGCACGAGTCGGGAATCCATCAGCACGGCGTGCTCAAGGAGCGCTCGACCTACGAGATCATGTCGGCGGAGTCGGTGGGGGTGGACGACGCGCAGACGCTCGTGCTGGGCAAGCACTCCGGCCGGCACGCGCTGCAGTCGGCGCTGGAGGGGCTGGGCTACAGCGTGTCCGGCCAGACGCTCAACCAGGCGTTCAAGCGCTTCAAGGAGATCGCGGACAAGAAGAAGACCGTGACCGCGCTCGACCTGGAGGCGCTGGTCACCGACGAGCTGCGCGAGGAGGGCCACGCGTACACGCTCGACTGGTTCGACGTCGAGGCGTCCACCCGCCGCCCGCCGCACGCGACCGTCTCCCTGACCACGCCCGAGGGCGAGACCGTGCGCGGCGACTTCACCGGCGACGGCCCGATCGACGCGATCTTCCGGGCGATCAACGCCGCGACCCGCCGGGAGGCGCGTCTCAGGGAGTTCCGCATCGACGCGGTGACCGGCGGCCAGGACGCGCTCGGCGAGGCGATGGTGATCCTCGAGCTCTCCGGCTCGACGGCGTCCGGGCAGGGCGTCTCGACCGACATCATCGAGGCCGCCGCGCTGGCCTACGTGCGCGCGCTGGGCAACGTCGAGCGCAAGGTCATCCTCGCCGCCGAGGAGCAGCAGCCGCTCGAGCTCAGCCAGACCCCGTGAGCCGTCTTCCCTGCGCGTATCCCGCCGCCGCGACCGCGTCGCGGCGGCGGTGGTCCATCAGGCTCGGGCCGAACGCCCGCGTGCAGTCGTCGTCGGGCGCGATGGTCGTGACCTCGGCGCCGCGGGCGCGGACCGCCATCGCCTCGGCCGCCGCGACCGCGGTGTTCGCCCGGCGGGCGCCGGGGAGGTTGGAGCCGGCCAGCGGGATCAGGCAGAGCACTCGCGCGCCCCGGCTCGCGGGGGCGGCGTCGAGGTTCGTCGGGCTCCACACGCCGCCGTCCACGTACTCGCGCCCGGCGATCTCCACCGGCGCGAACACCCACGGGATCGCGCACGAGGCGAGCACCGCCTGGGAGACGTACGCGTGCGGCGCGTCCGGCGCGCCCAGCATCACGCGGCGGCCGCTGGCCCGGTCGACGACGGCGATCCGCAGCCGCCCGTCGAACGTCCCCTGCAGCGAGTCGAGGTAGCCGGTCAGCCGCGGCAGCGTCCGGGTGGGGCGCGGCATGCCGCGCAGCGCCGCCGCCCGAGCGAGCCGCCCGACCGGCGCGGTCCCCGCCAGCACCGCGGGCACGAACGGGGTCGCCGCGGCCACGCCGGCCCGCCCGACACCGCGAGCCGCCCCGCCGAGCCGCCCGCCGAGGCCGCGCGCGAAGTCGCCGGCGCCGCCCTCGCCCGAGCCGCCGCGCTCCCCGGAACCGCTCGTCCCGCCTCCCTCACTGGCCGCCGTCTCGCCGGCGGCGAACCCACCGCCCGCGGCCCCGCCGGCGCCCGCGCCTACGTTGCCCTCCGCTTCGGCCTCCGCGACCGCCTCCGCCCACTCCTGCGCGGCCTTCGCGCCGGCGTCCGGCGCCCGCCCGGCGGCCAGCGCGGCGGCCACGATCGACCCCGCCGACGTGCCGACGAAGTACTCGCACTGCCGGAAGTCGACGTCCGCTCCGGCGGCGATCCCGCCGAGCAGCCCGCGCATCCACGCCTCGCCCAGCGTCCCGCCGGCGCCGAGGACGAGGACATCGGGGCGATCCATCCGACCGAGGCTAGTCTGTACGTGATAACGTACAAGCGTAATGGCGGCTGCCGCCGATCCCACCGTCGCGGCCGTCGGGCCGCGGGTCAAGGCGCTGCGGGAGGCGATGGACCTCTCGCTGCGCGACCTCTCCGAGCGCTCCGGCGTGTCCGCGCCGATGCTCTCCCAGGTCGAGCGGGGCGAGACGAGCCCCACGCTGCAGACCGCCGCGCGGATCGCCGCCGGGCTGGAGCTGCGCCTGTCCCAGCTGCTGCGTCTCGACGAGGAGACCACGGTGTCGATCGTCCGGCGCGGCGAGGGGCGCCGCGGCGGCGCCGGCGGCCACGCCTATGAGGTCCTCACCCCGCCGCTGCCCGGCCTGCGCGCCGAGGTCACGCGGCACACGCTCGCCCCGGGCGCCGTCACCGGCGGCCCCGGCGACCCGCCGCGGCACGAGCCCGGCGCGCGCGAGACCGCGTTTCTTGAAGGCGGCGAGCTCACGCTGCACGTCGACGGCGCCCAGCACGGCCTGCGCGCCGGCGACTGCGTGACCTTCGACGCCGACCTGCCCCACCACTTCGCCAACCACTCCGAGGAGGAGGCCGTCCTGCTGGCCATCGTGTCCGCCGGCCTGCGCCGCTCATGACCCCCACCACGCTGTTCGAGAAGATCTGGTCCGCGCACGAGATCGCCCCCGGGCTCATCTACATCGACCTGCACCTGGTCCACGA
>JAICUS010000179.1 GCA_025935735.1 Solirubrobacteraceae bacterium
CTGCCCAAGATGGCCACGGGGGAGATCCGGGCGGCGTTCTCGATGTCGGAGCCGGAGCTGGGCTCCGACGTGGCCGCGATCAAGACCGCGGCCACGCGCACCGACGACGGCTGGGAGATCAACGGCTCCAAGATGTGGGTGACCAACGGGCTGCTGTCCGGCGTGGTGTTCGTGCTCGTGCGCACCGACCGCGACGCGTCGCCGCCGCACCGCGGGCTGACCTGCTTCGTCGCCGAGAAGGAGCCGGGCGCCTCGGAGAACCCGGGCCTGACCGTGCCGCCGAAGATCAAGAAGCTCGGCTACAAGGGCGTCGAGTCCACCGAGCTGGTGTTCGACGGCTACAAGATCTCCGGCGAGATGATCCTGGGCGGCGAGGAGGCGGGCCTCAACAAGGGCTTCGCGCAGATGATGGACGCGCTCGAGGTCGGCCGGGTCAACGTGGCCGCCCGCGGCGTCGGCATCGCACAAAGAGCGTTGGAGCTGGGCCTCAAGTACGCCGTCGAGCGGCGCACGTTCGGCAAGCTCATCGGCGAGCACCAGGCGATCCAGTTCAAGCTCGCAGACATGGCCACCAAGGTCGAGGCGGCGCGGCTGCTGATGCTCAAGGCGGCGCGCCTGAAGGACGCCGGCGAGCGCTCCGACGTGGAGGCCGGGATGGCGAAGCTGTTCGCCTCGGAGTCCGCCAAGGAGGTCGTCGAGGACGCGTTCCGCATCCACGGCGGCTACGGCTACTCGAAGGAGTACGAGATCGAGCGGCTGTACCGCGACGCGCCGCTGCTGCTGATCGGCGAGGGCACGTCGGAGATCCAGCGGATGGTCATCGGGCGCAAGCTGGTGGCCCGCCAGCGCACCTAGCGCCGGTGGGCCATGAACGTCAGCGGACGCGGTAGCCGAGGCTCGTGTCCCAGTGCAGGATCCCGCCCGGCTTGGGCAGCGGCGCGTCGCTGCCGGAGATCCGCGTGCCGTGCCGCGCGTTCGGCGGGCAGATCGCGATGTAGCGGGCGTAGCCGCCGAGGCCGCCCTTGAACTTCGGGTAGCCGATGTCGACGAGGCAGCCCTTCTCGGGGACCTTGTCGAGGTTCGCCACGCCCTCGGCCTGCGTGTAGCCGTGGTGCATCAGCCACGACTCGCCCTCGAGCGTCGGCGTCGTGTCGGTGTCCAGCGGCTCGTGGCCGTGGAAGAGGATGTGGCGCTTGAGCTGCAGGAACTTGATCGCGGCCAGCGAGACGCCCGGGAAGACGGGGTCGGCGGCGAGCGCCTTGGCCTTCTCAGGGTCGTCGGTCCACTTCTTCGACCAGTCGGAGCGGACCATCACCACCGAGCCCTCGGGGATGCGGCCGTGCTTGCGCTCCCACGCCCGGACGTCCGACACCTGCAGCGCGTACTTCGGGTCGTGCCTGAGCTGCGGCACGATCGAGATGACCACGAGCGGCCGCACCGCGTAGGTCGCCGGCAGCTCGTCGATGCCCGGGTACTCGGGCGCCCAGTGCGCCGGCGGGTCGAGCTGGGTGCCGAACTGGTCGGTGGCGATCGTGTACTTGGTGGCCTCGAAGCCGTCGTTGGCGTACGTGTACGGCTGCCCGGTGTCCGGGTTGATCGTCGGCTCGAACTTCGCCGGGCCGAAGCCCTTCCACACCGGCATGTTCGGCGTGATCGTGTGCGTGAGGTCGATGTAGCGCGCGCGCTTGAACACCGTCGTGTAGGTCTTCCACAGATCGACCTTGCCGTTGGCCTTGGCCGTGGCGGCGTCCGGATGACGGCTCGCCCCGGCCGTGTAGGCGCCGGCGGCGAGCGCCGCGACGGCGATGCCGGTCGCGACCTTCCTTCCCCTCATTGCTCCCCCCTTTGGAGTTTGAACGTCCGGGGAGCGTAACCCTCAGTGAATCGTGAGCGGCGTGCCGACCGGCATGGCTCGCGCGAGGCGCAGGATGTCTGCGTTGCGCAGCCGGATGCAGCCGTGGGAGACGCGGCCGGGGAGCAGGTCCGGGCGGTCGGTGCCGTGGATGCCGACGTAGCCGCCGGCCGGCCAGTCGGTGATGGTGGGGGAGCGGGCGCTCGTCCCGAACGCCACCGGCCCGTAGACGGGGCTGCGGTAGCGGGTGAGCTTGTCGCGGATGTAGAAGCGGCCGGCCGGCGTGGGCGTGCCGGCGGCGCCGACGCCCACGGGCGCGCTGAGCACGGCCTTGCCGTCGCGGTAGAGCGTGGCCGTGAGCGCGTGCAGGTCGACGTCGAGGCGGGTGGTGACGGTGACGTAGCCGCCGAGCGCCGCGCGCGGGACCCAGCCGGTGAGCCCGTCGGTGAGCGCGACCTTGACGTACGGCGGGCGGCGGCCGGCGACCTGGACGATGTTGTCGGTGCCCTCGGGCGTGCGGGTACCCAGGGCGGCGACGACGCTGCCGCCCGGGCGCGCCCGGACGGGCGTGGCCCGCAGGACCGGCGCGAAGCGCGTGGCGAAGCGGTCGCGCCGCAGCGGGGTGCCCGGGCCGGAGGTGAACGCCGGCTTCACCGGGGGCGGGACGGCCACGCCGGCGGCGGCGGCGGCGGCGCGCGCGGCGGCCGGCGGCGCCGCCGGCCGGTCGGCGCGGGTGGCCAGCAGCCCGATGCTGGCGGCCACGACCGCGAGCCCGCCGGCGACGATCAGCCGGTGAACTTGGGCGCCTTCTTGGCCGACATGCGCGGCCGGTCGACGATGAAGCGCGTGCGATCGATCACGCCGTTGACGGACTGCAGGGTGCGCGGCGTGTCGAACGCGGTGGGGGCGGGGGTCGTGCCGACGATGTGCCGCGCCCAGGACGCGTGCCGCGCCTCCACGGTCAGCAGCCCGAACAGCGCGGCGGTGAGCCGGCGGTCGTGCAGGTGCGGCGTGACGCCGGTGAGCAGCGCCACCGTCAGGTCCTCCATCGCCACGGCGGTGCGCGTGAACGCGTCGATGGTCTCGTTCGCCGAGCCGAAGTCGAAGAACGGCCGCGGGCCCGCCTTGGGGCCGAGGATCTTCTTGATGATCCGCACGTGCGCGCGCTCGTGGGCGCCGAGCGTCTCCGCCCAGGTCCGGCGCTCGCGGCCCATCCGGCCGACCGTGCCGAGCTGGTCGGCCTGCGTGTAGAAGGTGGCCTGGAGACGCTCGAAGCGCAGCCCGAAGTTGAGGATGTGGACGTCGGTCAGCTGCGCCGCCGCCTCGCCGGGCGCGGCCAGCGCGGCGAGCATGGCCGCGCCGCCGAGCACCGCGCCGCGCAGCAGCCCGGCGCGCGTCTCCCCGCACAGGCCGGCGATCGCCTCCAGCAGCGCCTCGTCGCGGTCGACGTCGGCCAGGGTGGGCGTGGGCTCGGTCATGTCAACAGTCCTCGCTTGCGCAGGTCGGCCAGCACGGCCTGGGCGGACTGCGGCGCGTCCTGCGCGTGGGGCGCGGGGGAGACGCCGGCGAGGTCGCGCAGCCAGGCGACCTGGCGGGCCTCGACCGACACGAGCGTGGCGATCGGGGCGACGAGCGGCCGCGACAGGTTCGCCGCCTGCCCGATGTAGGCGGCGATCGCCGCCTCCTCGAGCGCGATCGCGTGCGCGCGGAAGCTCTCGGGCGACCCGCTCGCCGACTCGAAGTCCATCGGCGGCGGTCCGCCGGCACGGTCGCCGAGCTTGCGCTTGAGCAGCGCGACGTGCGCGTCCTCCTGCGCGGCGAGCGCGGTCGCCGCGTCCTTGAGCTCGCCGTTCAGGCGGCCGGCCTGCAGCGCCGCTCGGTAGAAGCCCGCCTGCACCTGCTCGAGGACGAGGAACAGGTTGAGGATCTCGGTGTCGGCGCTCCCGGCCGCGGCGGCCGGGGACGCGCCGCCGCCGCGGCGCCCGATCGCCACTCCACCGGCGGCGGCGGCGCCGGCGGCCAGCGCCCCGCGGCGCGTCAGGCGGACCATGCCGTCTCCTCCAGGTGGATGTGGGGTGCGTCGTCGCGGCGCCAGCAGAAGCGGCGGGTGTGGGGATCGCCGGTCCCCTCCACCGGCTCCCAGCCGTCGGCCACCAGCTGGGCGGCGAGCCCGTTGACCGCCTGCTCGAGCGGCGCGGCCGACTGCCAGTCGCCGCCGGCCGCCCCGGGGGAGGAGACGGCGAGCACCCGCGGCGGGTCGCCATCCGGCGCGTGGACCACCGCCCGGAAGCGGGCGCTGAGCGCCGCCTGGTCGGGCCCGATCTCGCACCGCCACAGCCCCTCGCTGCTCTCCGGCCACGGCCACTCCCGGCCGAGCTGCATGTCCACCGCCGCCCGCAGCCGCTCGGCGGTGCGCGAGGACGGCTCGAACCGGCGCGCCGGGGGCGCGGCGGGGGGAGGCGAGGGCTTGAAGCGCCGCGAGCGCTCGGCGGCACGACGCGGCTTGAACCGCCCGGTGCGGGGCGCCTCGCCGCGCCCAGAGGCGGCGGCCGCGGCAGGGGCGGGCGCCGGCGCCTCGGCGCGGGCAGGCGGCACGGCGGCGACCGGGGCCGGCGTCTCGGCCGCGGGTGACGGGGGCGCCGCCCGGCGGCGCCGGCGGAACGTCGCCACGCCCGCGGCGCCCGCCGCGGCGGCCAGGGCAGCCAGCGCGATCGGCGCCCAGCCGCCCCCACCGCCGCCGTTCGCCGGCGCCGGCGAGCGCGTGGCCGCGGGCGTGGCGGTCGCGCCCGTCGCGGTGCGCGACGCGGCCGCCGTGGGCGACGGGGCGAGCGGGTAGGCGCGCCACAGCTCCTGCCCGTTCGGCTTCTGGCCGGCGTGCGCGGACGGCGCGGCGGCCAGCGCGAGGAGGGCGGTCGTGACCGCGACTCGGACACGCATGGACCCCACGCTAACCACCGACCCCGCCCCCCTGTCAACCCCGGAAGTACAGGTCGCGGGGCGCGGAAGTCCGAAAACTACCTGCCGCATGAGCCGGCCCTGAGGTAGGGTCGCGCCCATGCGTGCCGCCGCCGTCGCGCTCCTCGCGCTCCTCGCGCTGGCCGCGCCCGCCCAGGCCGCACCTCCGGTCAACGACCTGCGCACCGCGCCGCAGGACCTCGGCCCGCTCCCGGCGCTCGCCCGCGGCACCACGGTCGACGCCACGCTCGACGCCGACGAGCCGCCCAGCAGCTGCGGGCAGATCAAGAGCTCCGTGTGGTTCGCGTTCACCGCGACGTCGCGCCGCGAGCTGCTCGTCGCGCTCGACGCCGCGGGCGACATGGACGCCGTCGTGGACCTGTTCGTCCGCGAGCGCTCGCAGGTCACGCCCGTGGACTGCGCGCGCACGAACCGCAGCGGCCTGGCCACGATCGACCGCGAGGCACAGGCGGGGACGGACTACCTCGTCCGGGTCTCGCCGCTGTTCAACTCCTCCGCCGACCGCTTCACGCTGCGGGTCGTGCTGCCCGAGCCGCCGGCCACCCCGCCGGGGACGCCGCTGCCGGCGCGCGGGGTCACCGGACAGGTCGACCGCTTCGCCAACCCCGACAACGCCTACGCCGTCCGCCTGCGCGAGGGCCGCACGTATCGCATGAACCTCGTCACCGCCGGCTCCCACTGCGTCCGGGCCGACCTGTTCGCGCCCGGCGACTACGACCGGTCGGCCGGCGCGAGCGTCGGCTGCGACGGCGAGGAGGTGTATACGCCGGCCGCCGATGGCGTATACACCATCCGCGTCGCCGCCCCGCGCGCCTCGCGCACCCCGCGGACGTACTTCCTGCGGGTCGGCCGGGCCGGTCGCGACGACAGCGCGCCCGGGCTCTCGCTGGCCGACGACCGCCGCGTTCGCGGCACGCTGCGGGGCAATGCGCTGGACGCGATCGACCTCTACCGCTTCACGCTGCCGCGGCGCAGCGACGTCCGCATCCGGCTGGCCACCACGCACGACTTCGACGTCCAGCTGCTGCGCGCCGCCGGCGGCCGGCTCGCCTGCGGCTGCGGCGAGCCCGGCAGCAAGGACCTCACCCGCCGGCTGCGGGCCGGGCGCTACTTCATCGCGGTCCGCGCCCGCGACGGCGATCATGGCGGCTACGTGCTCTCCCGCCTGGCCAGCGTGATCACGCGCTCGCGGATGCTGGTCGACGGCAGGGCGCGCGAGAGCGTCCCGCCCGGCCGGACGGTCGCGCTGCAGCTGCGCGTCACCCCGGCGGTGAGCGGGCATGCGACGCTCGTCGTCGAGCGCTACGACCCGCTCGCCGGCTGGCTGTTCCTCACCCGCTTCCATCCGCGGGTGAGCGGCGACGGCGCGACCGTGGCATTCCAGCCGCCGTTCGTCGGGCGCTTCCGCGTCACCGGCGACTACGACGGCACGCGCAAGTCGAGCGCCAGCGCCGGCGGCACGGCGTCGTTCCACGTGCTCGAGCCGCTCACGACAGGGTGACGGCGCGCCAGCCCGATCTGCCCGGCACCAGGCGGCGGCCGCGCCGTTTCCGGCCGCAGTTCCACTACGAGCTGCTGGTCTGCGGGCTGCGCGGGCACGAGCTGGTCGGGATGGACGCGGCCCGGCTGCGGCCCGAGGACGGCGTCTTCGCCCGCGAGGCCGGCGGGCTGCGCTGGTATCGCTGCCTGCGCTGCGACTCGTGGCTGCCGCTGGAGCCGCCGGCGCGCGCGGCCGCGCAGTTCCCGCCGCGGCGCGACGAGGTCGAGCTGCCGCTGCGCGGCCGCGCGCTGCGCGACAAGATCGTGCTGCGGATCATCGCGGTCGACCGCGCGCTGCACTTCCTCGTCCTCGCGGCCGTCGCCGTGGCGGTGTTCGTCTTCGCCGCCAAGCAGTCCACGCTGCGCCAGCCGGCCTACAAGGTGCTGAGCGACATCCAGGGCAGCCTGGGCGGCCCGGCGACCCGCCACGGCTTCCTGCACGGCATCCGCCACCTGTTCTCGATCCAGAACGGCACGCTGACCAAGATCGGCCTGCTCGTCTCCGCCTACGCGATCCTCGAGGGCGTCGAGGCGGTCGGGCTGTGGTGGCAGAAGCGCTGGGCCGAGTACCTGACGTTCATCGCCACCGCCGTGTTCCTGCCCGTCGAGGTCTACGAGCTGCTCGAGACGGCGTCGGTGGTGAAGGCGATCACGTTCCTGCTCAACCTCGCCGTCGTGGTCTACCTGCTGGTGGCCAAGCGGCTGTTCGGGCTGCGGGGCGGCGCGGCCGCCGAGGAGCGGGAGCGCGAGCGCGACGCGGGCTGGCCGGCGCTCGAGCGCGCCACGCCCGGCGGGGCGGCGCTACCCGCCTAGCTCGTCGGCCAGCCGGCGGGCGGTCAGCGCGGTCAGGTTGTAGCGCAGGCCGCCGTCGAGCGGCGCGCTGTCGCTCGTGTAGTACTCGGTGGCGATCCCGCGGCCGGCGCGGACGACCAGCACGTCGATGTAGAAGACGCCCTGTCCCCGGCCGGTGGCGTAGGCGACGACGAAGCGCGACCCGGCCTGCTCGTCGCCGAGCGGGTCGACCCGGGTGACGAAGTCGGTCACGCCGCGCAGCCGGACGTGCATGGCGGCGGGCGCAAGGGCGCGCAGCCGGCTCGCGTAGCAGCGGCGTGTCGCAGGGCTGCTGAGGTTCGCGAAGGCGCTCTGCGCGCTCGCGGCCCGCTTGAAGACGAAGACGGCGCCGGCGATCTGCCGCAGGCCGTGGCCGGCCGCGAACTCCCCCGACTCGGCCAGCGCCGACGCCGTCCGGCGGACCTGGTGGAACGCCGGGCAGTCCGCCCGGCGCAGCGTGCCGTGGCGCTGCCAGCCGGACGGCAGGTCGCGCAGGGTCAGGCCGGCCCGGTGGGCGATCTGCGCGTCGGTGGGGCGGTGGGCGGCCGCCGTGCCGCCGCAGCCGGCGAGGGCGGCGAGGGCGAGCAGGAGGCGGGCGCGCGGCACGGCGGGCGAGTCTCACCGCGTGGGGGCGGTCGCGCAATCGGTGGCGCACCCTG
This sequence comes from Solirubrobacteraceae bacterium, assembly GCA_025935735.1. Next base: position 7,858 of record JAICUS010000179.1, read on the forward strand.
GCGTTTTGCCGCTGTCACGCGGCCGCGCCCGGCTGTGTCGCCGAGGTGACCGTCCGCAGTAGGAAGGAGGCACCATGCCCCATCGCTTCATCGCCGCAGTCGCCGCCGCCTCGCTGGCCGCCGGCGCCACCACCGCTTTCGCCGACGACGGCGACCACGGTGGCGACCACCACCACAACGACCGGGTCCTCGAGGCCGACATCTTCGGCAGCCACCCCGACGACGCGACGCTGTTCGGCGTCAAGCCCGGCGGCGCGCCGTGGGTGATCCGCCGCGGCGAGGCCGAGGTGCGCCGCGACGGCCGCGTCGAGGTCGACGTCAAGGGCCTCGTCATCCCGACGCCGCCGCAGAACGGCACGAACCCGCTGCCCGGCATCGCCGCCACCGTGTTCTGCGGCGGCAAGGCGGTCGGGACGACGAAGACCGTCCCGTTCTCCACCACCGGCGACGCGCGCATCAAGGACCGGCTGGCGACGTCGATCCCGAGCCCGTGCGTCGTGCCCGCCGTGCTGCTCAATCCGCAGCTGGGCGCGGCCGTCAACCCGGGCGTCTACATCGCCGCGACGGGCGTGCGATGAGTTCCGCGCTCGCGGCCGGTCTATGCGGTGTCCCCCACACCGCCCCAGGAGGCCCGTCGTGAGCACCGCCACCATCCAGATCCGCAAGATCGGCACGGTCGTCGTCCCGGTCACCGACCAGGAGCGCGCGATCGACTTCTACACCAACACGCTCCGGTTCGAGCTGCGCGCCGACATCGCCATGGGCGACCAGTACCGCTGGGTCGAGGTCGCCCCGGCCGGCGCGGACACGACGATCGCCATCGTCCCGCCCCCGCCGGGCACGCCCGCCGGCCACGCGCAGACGGGCATCGCCCTGCAGACCCCGGACATCGACGCCGCGCACGCGGAGCTCAAGGGCCGCGGCGTGGACATCGACGCCGAGGTCAGCAAGATGGGCGCGCCGGTGCCGCCCCTGTGCTGGTTCCGCGACCCCGACAACAACACGCTGATGCTCGTCGAGGTCGAGGCCTGACGATCTGTGGTGCCGCGCCGGCCGTCCGGCCGGCGCGGCACTGGCGCGCGGCCGCGAGCGAGACGATCCCCCACAGTCGAGAAGGCGTTCGAGAACCGCAAGCCGCGCGCGGCCTCAGCCTGAGCCCTCCAGGCTGCGGCTGCGCTGCTGGACGCCCGGCCCGCCGTACGGATAGTCGGCGGGCGCCGGGTCGCTCGCCGCGTCCAGCCGGGCGGTCTCCTCGGCGTCGAGGTGCAGGCCCGCGGCCCCCAGGTTGTCCTCCAGCTGCGCCAGGGTGCGGGCGCCGAGGATCACCGAGCTCACGCGCGGCCGGTCGGCCAGCCAGGCCAGCGCGACCTGCGCCATGCTCGCCCCACGCGCGGCGGCCACGGCCTCGACGGCCTCGATGACGTCCCAGGTGCGCTGCCGCGGGCCGCGGCGGTCGTAGGCCTCGACGCCGCGCTCCGGGTCCTCGCCCAGCCGCGTCGCCCCGCTCGGCCGCTCCTCGCGGCTGTACTTGCCGGTCAGCCAGCCGCCGCCCAGCGGCGACCAGGGCAGCAGCCCGAGCCCCGTCGACTCGCACGCGGGGACGATCTCCCACTCGATCTCGCGGACGAGCAGGTTGTACTGCGGCTGCAGCGTCACCGGCACGTTGAGCCCGAGGCGCTCCGCCGTGTCGACGACCTTCTGCACCTGCCAGCCGGTGTAGTTCGACAGCCCGACGTAGCCGATCGTGCCGGCGCGCACGGCGTCGTCCAGGCAGCGCAGGGTCTCCTCGAGCGGCGTGTGGGCGTCGAAGGCGTGCACCTGGTAGAGGTCGATGTGGTCGACGCCGAGCCGGCGCAGCGAGGCCTCGAGCGCCGTGCGCAGGTGGCGGCGCGACAACCCGAGGTCGTTCGGGCCGGGGCCGGTGGCGAAGCGCCCCTTGGTGGCCAGGACGACCTGGCCGCGGATCTCCGCCGGCTGGCGCGCGAGCCAGCGCCCGACGATCTCCTCCGACGCGCCGCCCGCGTACACGTCCGCCGTGTCGATCAGCGTGCCGCCGGCGGCGCAGAACGCGTCGAGCTGGGCGTGCGCCTCGGCCTCGCCGGACTCGGCGCCGAACGTCATCGTGCCGAGCGCGAGGGTGGAGACGGCGCAGCCGCTGCGCCCGAGCGTGCGATATTCCATGGGGCATCATGAACACGC
>JAICUS010000553.1 GCA_025935735.1 Solirubrobacteraceae bacterium
ACGCGTGGCCGGCGTTGGCGTAGACGGTGATCCAGCGCCCCGGGCCCGGCTCGCCCCAGCTCTCGAACGCGGTCGAGTCCAGCGGCGAGGTGACCAGCCCGGCGGCGGCCAGCGCGTAGCTGACCGAGCCCGAGCAGTCATAGGCGCTGGCCTGGAAGGAGCCGTGACCGCCGCCGTAGAGGTAGGGCAGCCCGGCGATCGCGTTGCCGGCGGCCATCACCTGGGCGACCGCCGCGGGCGCGCCGGCCGGCGGCTGGGCCATCCCGCCGCTGTTGACCGAGATGCCGGGCGCCGCCGCCCGCGCGGCGGCCGCCGCCTCGCGGGCGATCCGCGCCCGCCGGGCCTGCAGCCGGCCCAGCTCGGCGCGGACGCCGCGCAGCTGGGCCGCGGTGTGCGCACGGCGGCGCAGCTGGCGCGTCTGCTCGTCCACGAGCGCGGTGGCGATCGCCTGCGCCTGCCGGTGCTGGGCGGCGATCTCCTTCACCAGGCGCCGCTCGCGCGCGTCGAGCGCGGTCAGCGAGCGCGCCTCGCGCCCCACCTGCGCATGAGTCGTGCGGGCGGCGTCGAGGATCCGCGCGTCCTGCTGGCCGACCCGCTTGAGGAACTCGAGCCCGTCGAGCAGGTCGGCGAAGCCGTGCGCGCTCATGACCACGCCGATCAGGTCCGGGCGGTCGCCCTTGTAGGAGGCCACGAGCTGGGTGGCCAGCGCGCGGGCGGCGACCCGCATGCGGTTCTCCAGCCGCAGCAGCCGGGCGCGCGCCTGGACGAGCTTCTGCTGCACCGCCTTCTGCTGGGTCTCGCGCGCCTGCAGCCGGTCGTCGATCGCCGCGAGCCGCCGCTGGGCCTGCGCCACGCCGTCCGAGGTGGCCGCGATGCGCCGGCTCTCGGCCGCGACCTCGGCCCGCAGCGACTGCGCGGCGTCCTGGCGGGCGGAGATCCGGCCCTGCAGGTCGGCGGCGACCGGCGGCGCCTGCGTCAGCGCCGCCGCGGCGGCGAGCGCGAGCAGGCACATGACACGACGGGCGGTCAAGGCGCGCGAAGCTAGCAAGCCCGTCGCGCGCCGCCGAGGAACTCCTGCGGCGTGCAACGAATCGTGCACGCCGGAGCCGCGGCCTGACCAGGGCCGCGGCGTCGGCGCGCGTGACGGGGAGCCCCCTCTTACGGGTTCGTCGTGGACAGCGTGAACGTCAGCGTCCGGCTGTACGTCCCGGTCCGCAGCGGGTCGTTCGCCCCGATCGGCTGGGTGAACGTGATGAGCGAGGTGGCGTGCGACACCGGCTCCGACCAGCTGCTCGGGGCGATGTCGACCTGCAGCGGCTGCGGCAGCGTGAACGCGCCGTTGGCCAGGTGGCCCGGGTCGGACACGCTGAGCGTCGCGTCGCCGGCCGTCGAGACGACGTCGGCGGTGGTCTGCGCCGTGTAGGTGTGCGCGACGCCCGGCGTGAACGGACCGAAGCTCGCCGGCGCGCCCAGCGTCAGCGCGAGCGTGGCCGGCACGGTGCCGCCGACGCCGCCCGAGGCCACCGCGGTGTTGCCCGCGCGGAAGTAGTCGAACGCCGTGGTCAGGTCGGTGCTCGTGCCCGCGCGGTTGTAGGAGAACAGGCCGAGCTTGACGTTCGCCAGGCTGGCGCCCACCTCATAGAACGGCGTCCAGCTCGTGCCGTCCGTCGAATAGTACGTCTGATAGCGGGGGCCGGTCTTGACCATCTTCAGCCAGAGCGACGCGTTGTCGCCGCTGACGATGGACGCCGTCGGCACGCTCCTGAGCACCGTCGGGAACGCCGCGGTCTCCGGCGCGTTGGGCGTGAACGAGAAGTCCTCGGAGGTCTCCACGAGCTGCGGCGACCCCGTCGTCGCGTTGCCCACCCACTCCCAGTCGAGCTTGAGGTAGTTGTCGTCGTTCTGGTAGGCGATCAGCCCGGCCTGCTGGTTCGGGGCGTGCGGCGCGACGCTGAGCGTCATCTTGGTCTCCACCGCCCAGTCGCCCAGCGCCGGCTGCACCAGCAGGTTCTTCGCCGTATCGGTGCCGGCGTTGAGGTCGCCCGCCTGCGCCGTGATGTCCAGGGCGCCGCCGGACTCGCTCTCGGCCGCCGGGTCGTTGCGCACCCACGTCCACTGCGGGCCGGGGGCGGAGCCGTTGAACTCGTCGCTCTGCAGCGGGTAGGCGAAGTTGACCGTGTAGGTGTACGGCGTGCCGTCGGCGCCCGTCGACACGATCGTCGCCGAGCCCGGCACCCCGGCCGCCTGCGTGACGACCACGCTCGCGGTCGGGTCGGCCGAGGTCGCGGCGACGGTCGGCGTGGCCGAGCCCGCCGGCAGCACGACGTCGTAGGTGTAGGTGTCCGAGGCGAACGGGCGGCCGGGGTTGAGCGCGCTCAGCGGCCGGCCGTCGACGGTGATGGCGCTCAGCTGCGAGACCACGTCGACCACGAAGCTCGTGGACTTCGTGACGCCGCCGTAGGTCGCGTTGGCCGTGATCGTGGCCACGCCGTCCGCCACCGTGTGGATCTTCCCGGCCGCGTCGACCGAGACCACGCCCGGGCGGTTGCTGGTGTAGCTGAAGGTCATGCCGGACGGGAAGCCCGTCGAGGAGCCCTTCATCTGGTAGCCGTAGAGCGTGGCGTCGTTCATCGACACCGTGAGCTGCGGGTCGATCGTCTGGCCCGCGGTGTAGAAGACCCGCTGCTGGATGTCGCGGTTCGGGTCCGAGCCGGCGACGACCGGCTGCGCCGTGACCACGCTCGGCTTGGGCGTGATCGCGCCGGTGACGTCGATCGTGTCCTGCTGCTGGATGTCGCTGTCGGCCGCCGACTCCGAGAGCTGGATGCCGTACGTGCCGTCGTCGACCGCCCACCTGCCGTCCGGGTCGTCCCAGTAGGCGAGGTCGGAGATCTTCACCGGGATCGTCACCGTCGTGCTGGCGCCCGGGTCCAGCGTGACGCGCTGGAAGCCTTCGAGGCGCTTGATCGGCCGCTGCAGCGCGGCCGGCGCGTTGGGCTGGTCGACGTAGAGCTGGACGGTGTCCGCGCCGGCGGTCGTGCCCGTGTTGGTCACGGTCACCGTGGCGTTGAGCGTGTCGTCCGCCGTCAGGTTGCGGCTGGACAGCTGCAGGTTGGAGTACTTGAACGTCGTGTAGCTGAGGCCGTAGCCGAACGGGTAGCGGGTCTGGCCGGTGAAGTACTGGTAGGTCCGGCCGAGGTTCGTGCCGTTGGGACGGATGGAGTAGTCCGCGATCGGCGGCAGCTGGGAGTCGTTGGCGTACCAGGTCGAGGGAAGGCGCCCGCTCGCGTCGACCGAGCCCAGCACGACGTCGGCCAGCGCCTGGCCCTGGCGCATGCCGTTGTAGGACGAGTACAGGATCGCCGGGGTGTTGGACTCGAACGACGAGACGTCCACGGGCCCGACCGACTCGATGTAGGCGATCGTGTTCGGGTTGGCCGCCGCGACCTGGGAGATCAGCTGGCCCTGCTGGCCGGGGAGCTGCAGGGTGGTGCGGTCATTGTCCTCCCGGGAGACCGAGGAGTCCGTGCCGACGTCGACGACGACCGCGTCGTAGTTGGCCGCCGCGGCCACCGCCGCCGGGTCGATGTTCTTGAAGCCGGTGCTCGCGGAGTTGCTCGTGTCCGTGAAGCCCTTCATGTAGTCGACCGTGGCGTCGGGATCGAGCGCCGTGATCGCGGACTTCAGGCCGTTGTACTCGGTGACCTCGTTGGCCTGGCCGGGCGCGCCCTGGAAGCTGGAGTAGCCGCCGAGGTTCACGTTCGACGCGTAGTAGCCGAGCACGAGCACCTTGTAGGCGCCGGAAGACGGCACCTTGAGCGGCAGGAGCCTGTTCGAGCCGCCGGCCGGCGCCTGGTCCTTGAGCAGGACGAGCGACTCGTCCGCGGCCTGGCGCGCCAGCGCGAGGCGGGCCGGCGTCTCGGTGACCGCGTTGTTGGCGTTGTTGTTGGTCCAGCTCGGGACGCGCGTGCGCG
>JAICUS010000533.1 GCA_025935735.1 Solirubrobacteraceae bacterium
GTGGCCTACGGGCACTGGGGCCGGCCGGTGCTCGCCTTCCCGGCCGAGCGCGGGCGCGCGTGGGACTGGCAGGACAACGGGATGGTCGGCGCGATCGAGAGCCTGATCGAGGACGGCCGGGCCAAGCTCTACTGCGTCGACTCCTTCGACGCCGCCTCGTGGTCCAACGACACGCTGCCGCTCGAGCAGCGCGCCCAGCAGCACGGCCGCTACGAGTCGTGGATCCTCGACCAGGTCGTGCCGGCGATCCTCCAGGACTCGGGCGGGACGAGCGAGATCGTCACCACCGGCATCAGCCTCGGCGCCTTCCACGCGGTCAACTTCGCGCTCAAGCGCGCGGACGTCTTCCCGCTGGCCATCGGCCTGTCCGGCAACTACGACCCGGCCGCCTGGAACGGCTGGGGCGAGCGCGGCGACGCGACCTACTTCAACAACCCCTTGGACTACGTCGGCCACCTGGACGGCGACCACCTCGAGTGGCTGCGCTCGCGGCTGAGCGTCCTGCTCGTCTGCGGCCAGGGCATGTGGGAGGACTCGACGGGCGCGCTCGAGTCCTCCAAGCGGCTGGCCGGGCTCCTCGGCGAGAGAGGGATCCGGCACGAGCTCGACCTGTGGGGCCACGACGTGCCGCACGACTGGCCCTCCTGGCGCGCCCAGATCGCCCACCATCTCCCGAGGTTCTGCTGATGCCCGAGACTGCGCACCTGATCGGCCTGCTGCTGGGCACCGAGGAGGACTGGCCGCGGGCGTTCGAGACGCTGCTGAGCCGCCTGGGGCCGATCAAGGACGCCTCCGGCACGACGCACCGCATCACCTCCGAGCGGATCACCATCGAGCCGTTCGACCTGCGCGACAAGCCGCGCTACGACCTCGTCGTCGACCGGCTCGCCTGGTGGTACTACGTCCCGCGCGAGTGGCTGAAGAAGGTCGCGCTGATGGACGACGTGTACCTGCTCAACAGCCCGTTCACGTTCCAGGCGATGGAGAAGCACGCGGCCTACTGCGCGATGCTGCGGCTGGGGATCAAGGTGCCGGAGACGGTGCTGGTGCCGCACAAGAACCCGCCGGACAACTCGCGCTTCCAGTACATGGCGGAGAAGTACAACCAGTCGTTCGACCTGGGGGCGATCGCGGCGAAGATCGGCTATCCGCTGTTCATGAAGCCGTTCGACGGCGGCCAGTGGGTGGGCGTCTCGCGGATCAAGGACGAGGCCGAGCTGCACCGGGCCTACGACGAGTCGGGCGAGCGGCTGATGCACCTGCAGGCGTCGATCGAGGGCTTCGACGTGTTCGCCCGCTCGCTGTCGATCGGCGCCGAGACGATGGTCATGAAGTTCCGGCCTGACCTGCCGATGCACGACCGCTACGCGGTGGCGCACGACTTCCTCTCGCCCGAGACCGGCGACGAGGTGCTGACCATCAGCCGGCTGATCAACGCGTTCTTCCGCTGGGAGTTCAACTCCTGCGAGACGCTGATCCAGGGCACCGAGGCGCACCCGATCGACTACGCGAACGCCTCCCCCGACATCGCGCTGACCTCGCTGCACTACTACTGGCCGTGGGCGATCGGCGCGCTGGTGAAGTGGTGCGTGTTCTGCGTGGTCACCGGCCGGCGGGCGCGCGACATCGACCTCGACAGCCGCCGCTACTTCGAGATCGGCGACCGCACCGACCTGTCATACGAGGAGAAGCTCGCCCACTACCGCCGGCTGGCCGACGAGTACTTCGAGGTCGACCGCTACCAGGACTTCTGCGCGAGCCGGCTCGGCCACCTGGACGAGCTGCTGCTCGACTGGGTGGCCTCGGCGGACTTCGACGAGCTGCTGATCGACACGGTGCGGGCCACGTATCCGGCGCACGAGCAGGAGCGGTTCGCCGCCCACTTCCGCGGGCTCGTCGGCCAGTGGCTGCGCGAGCGGGGGACATCCCCCCAATTCACCGGCAGCGTGTAGCGAGCCGCCGCGCGCGCGGTACCTTTGGATGACATGACGGCGCTCGCCCAGACCGGCCCCTCCAAGCCCCGTCCCCGGCGGGAGAAGGCGGCGCGCACGGTCGAGGCGGCACTGCGCCGGGGGATCGTCTTCGGTGCCGCGGCCGCGATCGGCTGGCTGGTGGCGAGCGTCATCGCGGCCACCGCGATCTTCGTGATGGTGATCGTCACCATCCTGGCCGCGGTCTACACCGTGGCGCGCGGCGACAAGGCGCGCCTCGGCGTCTGGGCGCTCGTCGCCGTCGGCTGGGGCGGCGTCATCCTCGAGCGCGCGATCGTCGGCGGCCACGGCGGCCTGTGGGTGGCGCTGGCCTGCTGGCTCGGCGTCGTCTCCGGCGCGCGGCGCGCGGGCATCGGCAAGCGCTGGCTGGTCGCGCTCGCCTACCCGGTGGCGCTCGGCGCGATCGTGCTGCTGGCCGGCCAGCCGCTGGACGACCCGTGGGGCGTCTCCTGGCTGTGGGTGGCGGCGATCCTCGGGCCGGTGATCGGGCTGCGGACGCTGTTGAACCCGAGCCCGCGCGATCACGCCGCCAGCACGTAGTCCGCGTTCGCGGACCAGCCCCCCTCGAACGCGCGCACCTCGCCGTCGGCCACGAGCACGATGCGGTCGGCGATCCGGTCGAGGAAGTAGCGGTCGTGCGAGACGGCGACGACCGTGCCGTCGTAGCGCTCCAGCGCGTCCTCCAGCGCCTCGATCGAGTCGACGTCGAGGTGGTTGGTCGGCTCGTCGAGCACGAGGCAGTTGGGCGCGTCCTGCATCAGGCACAGGAACGCCAGCCGCGTGCGCTCGCCGCCGGACAGCGAGGACACAGGGCGCCGGCACTGCTCGTAGTCGAACAGGAACGCCATCAGCAGCCGCACCGCCGCCTCCTCCGCCATCGAGCGGCCGGCGCGCAGCGCGTCGAGCACCGTGGCGTCGTCCGGTAGCGCGCCGGCGGCCTGGCTGAGATAGCCGACGGTGATGCCGTCGCCCGCCCAGCGGGTGCCTGACTCGGGCGCGAGGTCGTCCGCCAGGATCCGCAGCAGCGTGGTCTTGCCGCCGCCGTTGGGGCCGACGACGCCCACCCGCTCGCCGCGGGCGACCACGAGGTCGACGTCGAGCAGGACGGGATCGTCGCCGTAGGAGGCGTCGACGCCCTCCAGCGCGAGCACGCGCTGGCCGCCCCGGGAGCCGGACCGCAGCGCCAGCGCCATCTTGCGCCGCTCCAGCACCGGGCGCTCGATCTTCTCCATGCGGTCGATCTGCATCTGCTTGACGCGCGCCTGCTTGGCCGCGCGCTCGTTGACGGTGATGTGCGCCCAGTGGCGGAAGCGCCGCACGGCCTCCTCGAGGCGGGCGATCTCCTTGCGCTGGGTCACCCACTTCTGCTGCCGGCGCTCGAGCTCGAGCTGGCGGGCGACGGCGTACGCGCTGTAGGCGCCGGGCCACATGCGGACCGTCCCGCGGTCGAGCTCGGCGATCTCGGCCACCGTCTGGTCGAGCAGGTGGCGGTCGTGCGAGACGATCACGACCGCGCCGGCGAAGTCGTTGAGCAGCTCGCCCAGCTGCTCGCGCCGGGCCATGTCCAGGTGGGCCTCGGGCTCGTCGAGCAGCAGCACGTCGGGCCGGCGGGCCAGGCAGGCGGCGAGCGCGACGAGCTTGCGCTGGCCGCCGGAGAGCTCGCGGCTGGGGACGTCGAGCGTCTCGATGCCCAGCGCGCGCAGGTGGCCGACGGCCTCGCCCTCGGCGCGGGCGCCGCCGGCGGCGGTCCAGCGCTCCAGCGCGCGCTCGTGGTGGGCGAGCGCGCGGGTCATCCGGTCGAGGTCCTGTGCCAGCGCCGGGTCGGCGAGGCGGGCCTCGGCGGCGTGCAGCTCGTCCTGCAGCGCGGCCAGCTCCGGGCGGGCGGCGCGCACGGTGGCGAGCGCGTCGCGCCCGTCGCCGTCGACGATCTGGGGGAGGTGGGCGAGCACGAGCCCGCGACGGGCGGTGACCGTTCCGGCGTCCGCGTGCTCCAGCCCGGCGAGGATGCGCAGCAGCGTCGACTTGCCGCCGCCGTTGGGCCCGAGCACGCCGATCCGCGCGCCCGCGGCCACGTCGAGGTCGGCGCCGCGCAGGATGGCGCGCCCGCCGAAGGACTTGGTCAGGCCGCGCGCCGCGAGCTGGGGGACGGACGTGGCCATCGCTCCGCTACCGTGCCGGGCCGCGTGGACTCCCGCAATCGAGCCA
>JAICUS010000581.1 GCA_025935735.1 Solirubrobacteraceae bacterium
CGCCCAGCGCCTCCGCGCGGGCCGCCAGCTGCTCGCGCTGCTCGGGCGTGTAGTAGCGCTCGGACATGGTCATCACCTCGATGGCATCGATGATCTGGTCGGTCGACGGTCCGTCCAGGCGGTCGAACGCGTCGAGGATGCCCACGAGCCGGCGCCGCAGCTCGTTCTGGGCCGCGAGCTGCGCCTCCACCCGGGCGAGGTGGCCCTCCACGGCCGCCCGCAGGTCCGGGCCCTCCGCGGCCAGCGCGCCCGACACGGCCTCGAGCGACAGCCCGAGCCGGCGCAGCGCCACGATCCGGTACAGCCGCTCGACGTCCTCGGCCGAGTAGCGCCGGTGGCCCGCGCCCGAGCGCTCGGCCGGCCGCAGCAGCCCGATCTCGTCCCAGTGATGGAGCGTGCGCACGGTCAGGCCGGTGGCCCGGGCGAGGTGTCCGACGGTGTGGTGCATCCGGTCCGGCACGCTAGGACCTCACGTTACGTGAGGTTCAAGGCATCCTGGCGCGTCGACGCTCACCGCAGACAGCACCACGCTGCGGCTAACGTCCCTCGACGTGGATCCCAACGCGTTCACCGGCGCCGCGCTCGACCGCGCGGGCGACGGTCGCCGCCGGCACGCCGAGTGGCTGGCCGAGCAGCGCGCCCACCCGGCGGCGCGGGCGCTCGTGGCCGGCGACCGCGGGCTGCTGGTGCGCGACGGGCGCCTGCGGCTCGTGCCGCTGGCGGGCCTCAACGGCGCCGAGCCGATCCTGCTCGGCCTCGACGAGCAGGGCCCGGTGTACGCCTACGACGAGGACCCGCTGCACGACGGGCTGCCGCCGCTGATCGGCGCGGGCGGCGTGCGCGGCGAGCCGCCCGCCGGCTCGGGCGGCGAGCGGGTGGCCCTGCGCGCCGCCGCGGCCACGCTCTCCCGGGAGGACGGCGGCCTGGCCGCCTACGCCTGCGCGCTGCTGAACTGGCACCGCCGCCACCGCTTCTGCGCCAACTGCGCGCACGACACCGATCTGGTCGAGGGCGGGCTGACGCGCTCGTGCCCGCGCTGCGGCGCCGAGCACCACCCGCGGACCGACCCGGTGGTGATCATGCTCGTGACCGACGGGAGCGACCGGCTGCTGCTCGGCCGCCAGGCCGCCTGGCCGACCGGGCGCTACTCCGCGCTGGCGGGCTTCGTCGAGCCGGGCGAGAGCCTCGAGGAGGCCGTGGCCCGCGAGGTGCTCGAGGAGACCTCGGTCCGGGTCGGCCGGCCGCGCTACATCGCCTCCCAGCCCTGGCCGTTCCCGGCGTCGCTGATGCTCGGCTTCTCCGCCCCCTACGCCGGCGGCGAGCCGGAGCGGACCGACGAGCTCCAGGATGCCCGCTGGTTCACCCGCGCCGAGATCGAAGCGGCGGCCGCCGAAACCGACAATGACAACTGGGGCAACCCCGGCGATCCGGGCGGCCCGCTGCAGCTCCCCCCGCGGCTGGCCATCGCCCGGCGGCTGGTCGAGGACTGGCTCAGCTCGGGCTGAGCGGGCGCCAGCGCCGCCCGTCGCGCGCCGGCAGGTCGGCCGCGGCGTCCGGGCCGTCGGAGCCCGGGTCGTAGCGGATCGGCGTCGGCCGCGTCTCCAGCAGCGGCGCGATCACCGCCCACTGCGCCTCGATCTCCGCGCTGGAGGTGAACAGCGTGCGGTCGCCGGCGAACGCGTCGCCCAAGAGCCGCTCGTAGGCCTCCGGCGCGTCGGTGTCGTGGCTGGCGCCGGCGTCGAAGCGCAGGTCGACGTCGACGATGTCCAGCCCTTCCCCCGGCCGCTTGCCGCTCATCTGCAGCGATACGCGCTCGCCCGGCTGGATGGCGATGATCAGCCGGTTGGGCGAGGGGCGCGGCGCGGCGGCGCCGAACGGCGAGTGCGGCGCCGGGCGGAAGACGATCACCACCTCGGCCGACCGGGCGGCCAGCCGCTTGCCGGTGCGCAGGTAGAACGGGACGCCGGCCCAGCGCCAGGAGTCGATCTCCACCCGCAGCGCGGCGTAGGTGTCGGTGCGCGAGCCCGTGCCCACGCCGCCCTCGTCGCGGTAGCCCTCGTACTGGCCGAGCACCGCCTCGCCCGCCGTCACCGGGACGACGGAGCGCAGCAGCTTCAGGCGCTCGCGCTGGAGGTCCTCGCCGCGCATCCCGCTCGGCGGGTCCATCGCCGTGAACGCCAGCAGCTGCATCAGGTGGTTCTGGCCGACGTCGCGCAGCGCGCCGGTGGCGTCGTAGAACTCGCCGCGGCCGTCCACGCCGGAGTCCTCGGCCACGGTGATCTGCACGTGGTCGACCGCGTGACGGTCCCAGATCGGCTCGAGGATGCCGTTGGCGAAGCGCAGCACGAGCAGGTTCTGGACGGTCTCCTTGCCCAGGTAGTGGTCGATGCGGAACAGCTGGCCCTCGCTGAAGTGGGCGTGCAGCGCGTCGTGCAGCGCGCGGGCGCTGCCCAGATCCGAGCCGAACGGCTTCTCGATCACCAGCCGGCTGGTGGTATGGCGCTCGCGGCCGAGGCCGATGCCCGCCAGGTTGCCCGCGATCTCGGCGAACAGCGTGGGTGCGACCGACAGGTAGGTCAGGACGTCGCCGTCGCGCTCGGCGAGCGCCGCTCGCAGCGCGTCGTAGAGCTGCGGCTCGTCGCCGGCGCCGTTGACCGCCTCGATCGCGCCCACGAGCCTGCGCCAGCGCTCGGTGGACTCCAGGCGCCCGGACGGGCCGTGCTCGGCCGCCGCGGCGCGCAGCTGCTCGGTGGTGGCCGAGCGGCTGACGCCCAGCACGCGGCAGGGGTCGGGCAGGCGGCCGGAGGCGGCGAGGTCGTGCAGCGCGGGCCAGAGCTTCGAACGCGCCAGGTCGCTGGTGGCGCCGAAGAGCACGAGCGTCGCGGGGCCGGGCATCGTCCGAGGGCATGCCCGCATACGGGCTTGCGGACACCCGCGGGTCGGGTCTAACCTTGCGGCGAGGTGTCTCTGGAGGGGTGGATCTTCATGGTCGGGCTCCGGGTCTTCGACGTCGGGGCGCTCGTCGTGTGGCTGGTGTGGTTCTTCCGGCTGCGCGACGACGATGACGACGGCGAGGACTTCGGCCGCGGCCACGGCGACGGCTCGGAGCCGGAGGAGCCGTGCGGCCCCGGCGGCCTGCGGCTGCCGCTGCCCGACGCCCAGCCCTGGCACGCCCGCCGGCGCGACCGCCACGGCGACCGCCGCGGCCTGCCGGTCACCGCGCGCCGCGAGGCCCCGCACCGCACGCCGGCGCCCCTCCCTGCCAAGCGCGGCCCTCACACCTAAGGCGATGCAGCCCCTCCGCCCCACCCCGATCATCCGACCTTAGTCGGGGGGCACCACCGGATATTCGAAGAAGCCGATCGGGATTCGGTAGGTTTCGGTTCCGACCGAGGAATCGAGGAGGTGCGCCGTGGCGCGCTTGACGCCGGACCCGAGCTTCTATCCGTCCCCAGCCGTCGCCGCCGAGGCGCCGCCGGAGACGCACGCCTACGTGGTCACGCTGAACACGGGGTCCAACGGCGACCGCGCGCCGGACGCGCTGACGGTGATCGACCTGGAGGGCGGCTCGAACTCGTACGGCCAGGTGGTCGGCCGGCTCGACATGCCCGGGATCGGCGACGAGCTGCACCACTTCGGCTGGAACGCCTGCTCGTCGGCGCTGTGCCCGTGGGCCGCCCATCCGCACGTCGAGCGCCGCTA
>JAICUS010000694.1 GCA_025935735.1 Solirubrobacteraceae bacterium
CGGCGAGGAGGCTCGCGAGGAGCCGCACTGACATTCCCCTTCTACGAGCGGAGCCCGGGAAGCGGTCCGCGGCGCTAGTGCGACGGGCAGCGGCCCGGGCGCTTGGCGCCCGGCGCGATGCACAGGTCCGACCGGGCCGGCGGACGGCCGCGGCGGATCGTGATCGTCGTGACCTTGGAGATGAAGCCCCGCTTGGAGACCGTGACGATCAGCCGCGTGCCGGCCGGGAGCGCGCGCTCGAAGACTCCGATGTGGCGGACGGCGGCGAGCATGGCGACGTGGCGGCGGGGGCAGCCGGCGCCGTGGCAGGTGATGTGGATGCGCGCGCCGCGCGGTGCCCGGACGGTCAGCCGGGTGATGTAGGCGCCCGTGCCGGTGAGCCGGCCGCTGATGCGCACCAGCGGATAGGGCCGCAGCATGCGCGGGCGCGGCTTGGCCGCCGGCTTGACGTGCGGCGCCGACAGCACGACGCCCGGCACGGTGGCCACCGGGAGCGGCTCGGGGAGCGGCGTGAGCACCGGCGCGACGACCGGCAGCGGGACCGTCGTGGCGACGGGGGCCGGCGACGGCGTGGGGGTCCGCGTGGGCGTCGGCGTCGGGGTCCTCGTCGGCGTCGGAGTCGGCGTCCTGGTCGGCGGCGGCGTGGGGGTGGGGGTCTTCGTCGGCGTCGGCGTGGGGGTGGGCGTCGGCGCCGGCGCGGCGGCCACCGCCGCCGTCGGGTTCGACTCCGCGTAGTCGAACGCGTAGCCATAGAGCGCCCACAGCACCGCGCGGATGCGCCGGCCCTGGTCGTCGCTCACCAGCTTGTAGGTGGCCGTCGACTCCGCGCCGCGGATCGGGGCGCACGAGCTCGGGTCCGTGCTCGTGCAGCGCAGCCATCCGTAGCCGGCGACGGTGTTCCGCGGGCCGGACCAGTGGCCGCCGCTCGCGGTCAGCGTCGAGCCGACGCGCGCCGTGCCGGACACCGACGGCCCCGCCGTCACCGACACCCAGCCGTCCGCCCGCGCCGCGGGCGCGCTCGCCAGCACGACGGCGGCCACGGCCGCCCCACATGCCACTCCGATCTTCCTGACTGACGACACTCCGCCTCCTGCGGTCCCGCCGTGACGGGACACATCTTGCGCTTGAATGCGGCGGGGTTCAACTCGACCACCCGTCCAGTCGCGGTCAACGCCAATAGACTTGCGCGATGGGCAAGCCCGACGGACCGTCGAACGGCGAGTCTCCGGTCAACGCCTCGCTGCGGCGCGATCGCATGCTGGCCCTCATCCGCGAGCGCGACTTCGTCCGCGTCGGCGAATTGAGCGAGCGCTTCGACGTGTCCGAGGTCACCGTGCGCAGCGACCTGGACGCGCTCGCCGGCCGGGGCGAGGTGCACCGCATCCGCGGCGGGGCGATCCCCCGCACGCTCCCGGACAAGGAGCGCCCGTTCGAGGAGTCGGAGACCAGCTTCGCCGAGGAGAAGGTGGCGATCGGCCGCGCCGCGGCCGCGCTGGTGCGCGACGGCGAGACGCTGCTGATGGACGTCGGCACGACCACGGCCGCCGCCGCCCGGGCGCTGTGCGCCCGCTCGGAGCTCAAGAACGTCACGGTGTTCACCAACGGCCTGAAGACCGCGCTGGAGCTCGAGCCGGCCTTCCCGCGCGTCACCGTCGTGCTGCTGGGCGGGACGCTGCGCCCGCTGCAGCACTCGCTGGTGGAGCCGATGGCCACGTTGATCCTCGAGCAGATCAACGTCCACACGCTCTTCCTGGGCTGCAACGGGGTGGACCCGGCGGCCGGCGTGACCAACGTCAATCTGCCCGAGGCCGAGGTCAAGAAGCGGATGCTCAAGGCCGCCGCCCGCCGCGTGGTGCTGGCGGACGGCAGCAAGATCGGGCGGGTCGAGCTCGCCCACCTGTGCCCGGTCGAGGACGCGAGCCTCGTGATCACGGGCGAGTCGGCGGACCCCGGTGTGGTCGAGGCGCTGCGAGAGCGCGGTACGGAAGTTCGCTTGGTCAGCTAGCCCGCGTCGGGTCCTGGAAGATGGCGATCGACGGCAGGGCGTGGCCCTGGAAGTCGAACAGCGTCAGGTTGTCGTTCGGCGTGCCCGCGCCCGGCTCCCAGCCGACGCCGGGCACCCACTCGGGCTCCCAGTAGAACAGGCCCTGGCCGAGCCCGTCCGGCACCTGGTCGAGCAGCGACAGCACGTCATTGACGAACGACAGCTGGCCGGCGGGCGACGCCGGGTAGCCCGGCTCGAGCTGGCTCTCCTGCCAGACGAAGTTGTTCGTCGAGTCGCCGTAGCCGAGCGTCCAGGCGTACTGGATCTCGGCGATCATCAGCGGCTTGCCGAACGTCTGCGCGAGGTTGTCGAGGTTGGCCTTCAGCGCGGTCAGCGGGCCGTGCCAGAACGAGTAGTACGAGAGCCCGATGATGTCGAAGGGCACGCCCTCGGCCTCGACGTGGCGGAAGAAGTCCTCGCTGCCCGCCGTGTCGCCGCCCTGGTCGTAGTGGATCATCACCTGCATCCGGTGCCCGCGCGGGTTCGCGGCGCGCGCGCCCGCGACCCCGGCCTTCAGCAGCGTGCCGAACGCGTGCCAGGCGGCGGTCTGGTCGCCGCCGTTGTTGAGCTGCCCGACCGGCCAGAGGATGCCGTTGCGCACCTCGTTGCCGACCGAGACGATGTCCGCCGGCGTGCCCTGCGCGGCGAACGCGCCGATCACCTGGCGCGTGTAGCGCTGGACGGTGCGCGCCAGCGTCGGCAGGTCCTCGCCCGCCCAGGCCGACGGCGTGTCCTGGTGCTGCGGGTCGGCCCAGAAGTCCGAGTAGTGGATGTCCAGGTAGAG
>JAICUS010000307.1 GCA_025935735.1 Solirubrobacteraceae bacterium
AGCAAAAACGCCTGATCACGATCCGCCACGATGAAGTTCTGCGCCATCACCACAGCCTCTTAAACCACCCGGACGGATCCCAGGTTTATGCGACAGCCTCTATAGGTGCCTAAACTGACTCAACCGGAATAGTCGAGATTGGAAACCGATCACGCCGACCCGCCCGGCCGCCCCGGAGGGACCGCTTCCCTACCCAGCGCAGTTCGCCGGCCCGGGCACGGCGCCCACCCGGTACGCCGCCTGACGCGGCGCACGCGACAGCCCGGCGGCGCCGGGTACCCGCGCCCGCGATGAAGCTGCGCGAGATGCCGTCGCTGGTGCGCGTCGCCCGCCCCCCCGCGCCGTACGGCGTGCGGTCCCTGGCGCGCTGCGTGTCCATCGAGGACCTGGCGCGGCTCGCCCGGCGGCGGCTGCCGAGCGGCGCGCGGGCGTACCTGGAGGGCGGTGGCGAGGACGAGCACACGCTGCGCCGCAACCGGGCGGCGTTCGCGGAGCTCGAGCTGGTGCCCCGGGTGCTGCGCGACGTCAGCGACATCGACACGAGCACGACGGTGCTGGGCAGCCGGGTGCCGCTGCCGCTGGTGCTGGCGCCGGTGGGCGCGCCGCGGATGTTCCACGGCGAGGGCGAGCTCGCCGTGGCGCGCGCCGCCGGCGCGGCCGGCATTCCCTACGCCATCTCGACGCTCGGCACCGTGTCCGTGGAGGACGTGGCGGCGGCGTCCGGCGCGCCGCTGTGGTTCCAGCTCTACGTCTGGGGCGACCGCGGGATGGCGCGCGAGGCGCTCGCCCGCGCGCGCGGGTGCGGGAGCTCTTCGACGCCACGATGAGCTGGGACGACCTCGACTGGATCCGCGACGCCTGGGACGGGCCGGTCGCCGTCAAGGGCATCGTGCGGGCCGAGGAGGCGCGGCGGGCGGCCGACGAGGGCTCGACGCCGTCATCGTCTCCAACCACGGCGGCCGTCAGCTCGACCACGTGCCGGCGACGATCGACGTGCTGCCGGAGATCGTCGACGCGGTCGAGGGGCGGCTCGAGGTGCTGCTCGACTCGGGCATCCGCCGCAGCAGCGACATCGTGGCCGCGCTGGCGCTCGGCGCGCGAGCGGTGCTGGCCGGCCGCGCCCACCTCTACGGGCTCGCCGCGGCCGGCGGGCCGGGCGTGCGCCACGCGATCGACATCCTGGCTTCCGAGCTGCGCATGACCATGGCGCTGTGCGGCGCCGCCGGCCTCGCCGAGCTCGACCGCGGCCTGGTCCGCGCTCAGCGCGCCGCGCCGCTGACCTCGCGCTCGATCTCCTCGAGCGAGCGGTCCTTGGTCTCCGGCAGCTTGGTCACGAAGAAGATCAGCGCCAGCACGCCGAAGCCGGCGTAGAGCCAGAACGTCCCCTCGCGGGTGATCGCGGTGGTCAGCGTGAGGAAGAACGAGGACACGAGGAAGTTCGCCGACCAGTTGCCGACGGTGGACACGCTCATGGCGGGCGAGCGCACCCGCAGCGGGAAGATCTCGGAGATCATCAGCCAGAACACCGGGCCGAGGCCGACCGCGAACGACGCGATGTAGACGATCAGGCAGACGAGCGCGAGCCAGCCGACGTTGTCCTGCAGCCAGCCGCTGGCGAAGAACGCTCCCAGCGCACCGAGCGAGACGATGCAGCCGATGGTGCCCGTGATCAGCAGCGGCCGGCGGCCCACGCGGTCGAGGATCAGCACCGCCACGACCGTGAAGACGACGTTGGCGATCCCCACCGACAGCGCCTGGGTGATCGCGCCCGCGGTCTGGAGACCGGTGAACTTGAGGATGGTGGGCGCGTAGTAGATGACGGTGTTGACGCCGATGAACTGCTGCGCGATCGCCAGCACGAGGCCGACCGCCACCATCGGGCGCACCTGCGGGCCGGCCAGGTCGCGCAGGCCGCCCTCCTCGCGCGCCGCCTCGCGGATCTCCTCGAGCTCCTCCTCGGCCTCGTCGTCGCCGTCGCGCGCCCGCTTGAGCACCTTCAGCGCCTCCTCGTCGCGGCCGTGGTCGACCAGCCAGCGCGGCGAGTACGGCTGGAAGACCATCCCGACGGCCAGCACGAGCCCGGGCAGCGCGCCCAGCCCGAGCATCCAGCGCCACTCGTCCGCGACGCCCTTGAGCGCCCAGTTGACGATGTAGGCGACCAGGATCCCGGTCACCACCATCAGCTGGTTGAACGACGTCACGCCGCCGCGGATGCGCTTGGGCGCGAGCTCGGAGATGTACATCGGCGAGACGAAGGACGCGGTGCCGACGGCGAAGCCGAGGACGAGGCGGGCGACGATCAGCTCGGTCGAGTTCTGCGCGGCCGCCGAGCCGAGCGCGCCGAGCACGTAGATGCAGCCGGAGATCACCTTCGTCCAGCGCCGCGACAGCGCGTCCGCCGAGAAGCCGGAGGCGATCGCGCCGAGCACCGCGCCGATCAGCAGCGACCCGACGAACGCCTGCTGATCGAACTGGCTCGCGTGCAGGTCGTCCTTGATGAACAGCAGCGCGCCCGAGATGACACCGGTGTCGTAGCCGAACAGGAAGCCGCCGAGCGCGGCGATGATCGCCAGCCGCAGGACGAAACGGTTGCCGCCGCGGAAGGCCTCCTTGAGAAAGTGCATGCGGCCGGCCTGCCCGGCGCGGACGGCGGGCGGCGCGCGACCGTCAACCCGCGGACAGCGCGGTGAGCACGCGATCCGGACGGATCGGCAGCTCGCGGAAGCGGGTGCCGGTGGCGTGCGCGACGGCGTTGGCCACCGCGGCGGCCGCGCCGACGATGCCGATCTCGCCGATGCCCTTGGCGCCCATCGGGTTCAGGTGCGGGTCCTCCTCGTCGATCCAGTGCGCCTCGAGGTGCGGGACGTCGGCGTTGACCGGCACGTGGTACTGGGCGAGGTCGTGGTTGAGGTAGTCGCCGAACTCGCGGTCCATGACGCTCTCCTCGTGCAGCGCCATGCCGATGCCCATGGTCATGCCGCCGATGAGCTGCGAGCGGGCCAGGCGCGCGTTGAGGATGCGCCCGGCGGCGAACACGCCGAGCATGCGCTCGACGCGGACCTCGCCCGTGTCGGCGTCCACGCGCACCGCGCAGAACTGGGCGCCGAACGCGTGCCGTGACAGCTTCGCGTCGCTCTTCACGTCGTCCGACGTGTCATAGGTCGCCTCGGAGTCCCCCGACGCGAGCAGCGCCGCGCAGGCGCCGGCCACGGCCGAGCCCCAGGACGCCGTGCCCATCGAGCCGCCCGCCAGCTGCGCCTGCCCGAGCGCGCTGTCGCCGATCTCCATCTCGATCGCACCCACGTCGACGCCCAGCGCGTCCGCGGCGATCTGCGCGATCACGGTGCGCGCGCCCGTGCCGATGTCCATCGCGCCGACGCTGACGGTGTAGCGGCCGTCGCCGTGCGCCCGCACGCGGGCGGTGCTCGGCTGGCGGCGGGCCGGATAGGTCGAGGCGGCGACGCCCGCGCCGGTCAGCCGGCGGCCGTCGCGGCGCGGCGTGCGCGCGGCCGCCCAGCCGAAGCGCTCGGCGCCGTCGCGCAGGCAGGCCACCAGCCCGCGCGAGCTGAACGGGAGGCCCTGCTCGGGGTCGACGTCGGGCTCGTTGCGCACCCGCAGCTCGATCGGGTCGATCCCGCACGCCGCGGCCAGCTCGTCCATCGCCGACTCCAGCGCGAACATGCCCGGGCACTCGCCGGGCGCGCGCATCCAGGACGGCGTCGGCACGTCGAGGCGGGCCAGCCGGTGCCCCGTGCGCCGGTGCGCGCCCGCGTACATCATCCGCGTGGCCACCGCGGTCTGCTCGGCGAACTCGCGCAGGGTCGAGCTCTGCTCCACGACGTCGTGCCCGATCGCCACCAGCGTGCCGTCGCGCTCGGCGCCCAGCCGCAGGCGCTGGATGGTCGGCGTGCGGTAGCCGGTGACGGCGAACATCTGCTGACGGGTGACCGCGAGCTTGACCGGGCGGCCGGTGACCCTCGCGCACATGGCGGCGAGCACCATCTGGGGCCGCGGCGTGCCCTTGGAGCCGAAGCCGCCGCCCACGTGTGGCGCGATCACCCTCACCTGGCCGGGCTCGAGCGCGAACACGCCGGCGATCGTCCTGGCGGCCGAGTAGGCGCCCTGGGTGGAGTCGAACAGCGTCAGCCGCTTCCCCTCCCACATGGCCGTCGTGGCGTGCGGCTCCATCGCGTTGTTGTGCGTCGCCGGCGTCACGTACGTCGCGTCGACGCGCACGGGCGCGGCGGCGAACGCGCCGTCGAAGTCGCCCTGCTCGGTGGCCGCCGGGAAGCTCGGGTTGACCTTCTCCGGCGCGTAGAGCTTCGGGTGGTCGGGGCGCAGGACGACGTCGTGCGCGACGGCGTCATAGGACACGGCGACGAGGCCCGCGGCCTCGCGGGCCGTCTCCAGCGTCTCGGCCACCACGACGGCCACGACCTGGCCGCGGTAGGCGACGTCGGGCGACTGCAGGACGGCGAGCTCGGGATCGTTCGCCTCCTCGAGGCGCGGCGCGTCGTCGTGGGCCAGCACCGCCAGCACGCCCGGCGCCGCCAGCGCGGCGGAGCGGTCGACCGCGCGGATCCGGCCGCGGGCCACCTCGGCGCCGACGATCCAGGCGTACGCGATCCGCTCGGGCCGGTGCTCGTAGGCGTACTCGGCCGCGCCGGTCACCTTCTCGCGGGCCTCCAGGCGGGCCAGCGGCGCGCCGAGCGCGGGGGTGCGGGTCGCGGTCATGCCGAGAGCTCCGCGAGCGTCCGCACGATCAGGTTGCGCACGAGCGGGACCTTGTAGGCGTTGTCGTGCAGCGGCTCGGCGGCGGCCAGCTCGGCGTCGGCGGCCTCGGCGAACGTCGCGCCGCCGGCCAGGGCCGCCTCGGCGCGCTCCGCCCGCCACGGCGCGTGGGCCACGCCGCCGAGCGCGATGCGGCAGCCGCGCACGCGGCCGTCCTCCACGTCGAGCACGGCGGCGACGGAGGCGAGCGCGAACGAGAACGACGCCCGCTCGCGCACCTTGCGATAGCCGCCGCGGCCGTCCGGTGGCGGCGGGAGCAGCACCGCGGTGATCAGCTCGCCCGGCTCGAGCACCGTGTCGCGCTGCGGCTCGTCGCCGGGCAGCCGGTGCAGGCCGGGCATGGGGATCCGGCGCTCGCCGCCGGGCCCGAGCACGACCACCTGCGCGCCGAGCGCGGTCAGCGCCACCGCCATGTCGGACGGGTGCGTGGCCACGCACGCGGGCGAGTGCCCGAGGATCGCCAGGTTGCGGTGCTCGCCCTCGCGAGCCGGACAGCCGGAGCCCGGCGCGCGCTTGTTGCACGGCTTGGTCACGTCCTGGAAGTACGGACAGCGCGTGCGCTGGAGCAGGTTGCCGCCGACGGTGGCGAGGTTGCGCAGCTGGCCGGAGGCGCCGGCCAGCAGGGCCTGGGAGAGGACCGGCCAGCGCTCGCGGACCAGCGGGTCGGCGGCGAGCACGCTGTTGGGCACCGAGGCGCCGATCCGCAGCCCGCCGCCCGGCATCCCCTCGACCGCGCCCGGCAGCCGGGCGACGTCCACCAAGCGCGCCGGGCGCTCGACGCCGAGCCGCATCAGGTCGACCAGGTTCGTCCCGCCGCCGAGGTAGCGGGTCTCCGGGCCCATCGCCGCCAGCGCGCCCGCAGGATCGGCGGCGCGCTCGTACGCGAACGGCCTCATCGCGCCGCCTCGGCGATCGCCGCCACGATCCCCTGATAGGCGCCGCAGCGGCACAGGTTGCCGCTCATCAGCTCGCGGATCTCGTCCTCGGCCGGCGGCCCGTCGAGCTCGGCCAGCAGGCCGACCGCCGAGCAGATCTGCCCGGGGGTGCAGTAGCCGCACTGGAAGCCGTCGTGCTCGACGAAGGCCGCCTGCACGGGATGCAGGAGCTCGCCGTCGGCCAGGCCCTCGACCGTCGTGACCTCCGCCCCGTCGTGCGCCACCGCGAGCGCCAGGCAGGCGTTCGCCCGCCGCCCGTCGATGAGCACGGTGCACGCGCCGCACTGGCCGTGGTCGCAGCCCTTCTTGGCCCCGGTGAGCCCGAGCTCC
The DNA here is from genome assembly GCA_025935735.1 of Solirubrobacteraceae bacterium. The sequence continues at coordinate 6,057 of JAICUS010000307.1, forward strand.
TCGCGCAGCAGGTCGAGCAGCGACGTGCGCGTGTCGACCTCCAGCGCGTGCTCGGCGCCGTTGACGCGCACGGCGATGCGCATGTGCTGAACCGGCTCCATGCCGGGCTCCTACCCCGCGCTCAGGCGGCGTACCCGGCGGCGCGGCCGGACTGGGCGACGCGGTCGGCCATCTTGCGGTTGGCCTCGTCGATCATCTCGCCCTCGAAGACCGCGGCGCCGCGGCCGGCGCGGTGGGCCTCCTCGTAGGCGGCGAGCATCGCCTCGGCCCGCTCCCACTCCTCGCGCGACGGGCTGAAGACCTCGTTGACGATGGCGATCTGGCCCGGGTGGATGGTCCACTTGCCGTCCATCCCGAGCGCGCGGGCCAGCCGGGCGCGCTCGCGCAGGCCGTCGTCGTCGCCCACGCGGGCGTACGGGCCGTCGATCGCCTGGATGCCGGCCGCGCGGGCGGCCACGACGAGACGGGAGTAGACGTAGTTGAGGTGGTCGCCCGGGTAGCCCGCGGGCGCGCCGCCGATGGTGGTGACCGGGATGCCGACCGCGGCGCTGTAGTCGCCCGGGCCGAAGATCAGCGTCTGCATCCGCGGGCTGGCGGCGGCGATCGCCTCGCAGGCCAGCAGCCCCGTGGCGTCCTCGATCTGCGCCTCGATGCCGATCCGGCCGGGCTCGAGATCGCAGGCCAGCTCGATCTGGGTCAGCAGCTTGGCGGTCATCTCCACGTCGCCGGGCGTGCGGACCTTGGGCAGCATGATCGCGTCCAGGTGGCCGCCTGCCTGCTCCACCACCGCGATCAGGTCGCGGTAGTAGTGCGGCGTGTCGGTGCCGTTGACGCGCACCACGACCGTCGTCTCGCCGAACTCCAGCGTGCGCAGCGCCTCGATCACCCGCTCGCGCGCGCCGTCTTTCTCGTCCGGCGCGACGGCGTCCTCGAGGTCGAGGAACACCTCGTCGGCGTCGAGCTGCGGCGCCTTGGCCAGGAAGCGCTCGCTGGAGCCGGGCACGGCGTGGCAGGAGCGGCGGGGACGCATGAAGCCGGGCATCGTAGCCTCCACGCCGTGCCCGAACTGCCAGAGGCCGAGCGCGCCCGGATTGCGATTGAGAACGTTCTCGATCGCAGGATTGTTCACGTTGACGATCGCGACACCTATGTCTGCCGCCCGCACGCCCCGGGCGAGATCGCCGCGGCG
>JAICUS010000510.1 GCA_025935735.1 Solirubrobacteraceae bacterium
GCGCGTCCCGGCGGCCGAGCGGGCGCTGCTGTCCCCGATGATCCGCGTGTCCGACAACAGAGCCGCCGAGGCCGTGTACGACCAGGTGGGCCGCGCCGGCCTGTTGGCGGTGGCGCGCCGCGCCGGGATGCGCGACTTCTCCGTGCCGTTCCTGTTCGACGCCCAGCTCACGGCGGCCGACCAGGCGCGGTTCTTCCTGCGCATCGACAAGCTCGTCCCGCGCGCGCACCGCGCCTACGCGCGGGCGCAGCTGGCCTCGATCGTCCGCGCGCAGAGCTGGGGCATCGCGCCGGTCGGCCGCCGGCGCCGCTACCGCGTGTTCTTCAAGGGCGGCTGGCGGACCGGGATCACCCACCAGGTCGCGCTGCTGGAGCGCGACGGGCGGCGGGTGGCCCTGGCCGTGCTCACGCGCTCGCCGGGCATGGCCTACGGCGAGGCGACGATCGCCGGGATCGCCGCGCGGTGCTGGCGCGATGAGGATCGCGGTCATCCACCACCTCGCCCAGTCCTTCCTCGGGCACGCCGGGCCGCCGCTGGCGGGCGCCGAGCTCGATGAGCACTTCCGCGGCGCGCCGCTGCCCTCGCTCGACGGCGTCGCCGGGATCGTCTCCTTCGGCGGCGAGCAGTCGGTCACCGCCCCGGCGGACCTCGAGCCGGAGGCGGCGCTGCTGCGCGAGGCCGTGGCCCGCGAGATCCCGGTGCTCGGCGTCTGCCTGGGCGCCCAGCTGCTGGCCCACGCACTCGGCGGCTCGGTGGCGCGCCGGGAGCGACGGCTCGTCGACTGGGTGCCGCTGGACGCGCTGCCCGCGGCGGCCGGCGACCCGGTGCTCGGTGACCTGCCGCCGGACGCGCACGGCCTGCACTGGAACGAGGACGGCTTCGAGCCCCCGCCGGGCGCCGTCGAGCTGCTGCGCCGGCCCGACGCGGGCGGCGCCGAGGCGTTCCGCTGCGGCAGCGGGTGGGGCGTGCAGTTCCACCCCGAGGTCGACGGCCGGGCGCTGGACGGCTGGTACGCCGGCTGGCCGGCCGCCGTGACCGCCGCCGGGACGACCGAGGCGGCCGCGCGGGCGGCCGACGCGGAGCACCTTCCGCGCCAGGCGGCGCTCTCGGCGGCGATCTTCGGCGGCTTCCTCAGCGTGGTGCGGGAGGGCGCGCGTGCCCGCGCCTGACGTCGTCGCCTACGTGCGGGCCGCGCTGCCGTCGCCGCCCGCCCGCGTGCTGGAGATCGGCGCGGGGGACGGCACGCTGGCCGCCGCGCTGCGCGACGGCGGCTACGACGTCGTGGCGATCGACCCGGAGAGCGGCGGCGAGGGTGTCGTCGCCGTGGCGCTGCACCAGCTCGAGGAGCCGCACGGCTCGTTCGACGCGGCGGTCGGGGTGACCTCGCTGCACCACGTCGACCCGCTCGCCCGCTCCTGCCGCCACCTCGCCGACCTGCTCAAGCCCGGCGCGCCGCTCGTGGCCGACGAGCTGGACAACGACCGGCTCGACGAGCGCGCCACGGCCTGGTGGCTCGCGCAGCGGCGGGCGGCCGGCTTCGAGCACGAGCACTCGCCCGCCGAGATGGTGGCCGAGATGCGCCACCACATCCACCCGATCTCCCGGGTCGTCGCCGAGCTGGCCCCCTGGTTCGCCATCGGCACGCCGGTCCCGGGCCCGTATATGTACCGCTGGCACCTCGACTGGGCGCTGCGGCCGGTCGAGGAGGGCCTGATCGCCGCCGGCGAGCTGCCGGCGGTCGGCGTGCGGTTCGTGGCGACGAGGCAGTAGAACCCTCGGGGGCCCACCCGACCGGCGACGTGTCGCAGCGCCGGCCGGCGGAGGGTCCCGCCGGTCGGGCACCCCTAGCGCTTCGCCAGCCGGCGGGCGCCGCTGCCGGCCGGCTCGTACTCCATGCCGAAGTGGCGGTAGGCCCGGGCCTCGTCGTTGAGCGAGAACTCGCTGTCGGTGTCGAAGCTCGGCGCCTTCTTGACGTCGCCCTTGGCCTGGTCGACGCGGACGTACTCGCGCCCGACGCTCGCCCCGCCCAGCGGCACGAGCGTGATCGACTTGCTCAGCCGCCCGCTCCTGACCGCGATGAACGCCGGCTCGTCGGTCTCCCCGTCGAAGTAGACCTCCTGGAGCTTGCCGAGCTTGTCGCCCTTGCGGTCCACGACCTCCTGCCCGCGCCAGTCGGTGATGTTCTCGACGGGGATCATGCTGGCTGCCTACCCGGGCGGCGGGCGTCACAAATCGCGCCGCCGGAAGGCGAGCAGGCCCGCGGCGCCGACCAGCACGACGTACAGCGCGCTGTAGGGGCCGAGCAGCGGGCCGAACGTCACCGCGCCGCCGAACGGCCCCAGGTCGATGGCCAGGCGGGTGAAGCCGAAGGTGTCGGCGGTGATCGCGCTCAGCGCCGCCTGGTAGAGCGCCTCGAACGGCAGCATCCAGGACGCCACCTTGGCCACGGTGGAGAGCGTGTCCGAGCTGAGCGCCTCGGCGATCTGCCCCAGCAGCCCCGCGGTCAGGCCCGCGCCGAACAGCATGAACACGGCGATCCCGTTGGCCACGCTGGAGAGCACGACCGAGCCGGCAAGCGAGAGCGCGACGAGCACGGCCACGGCCGCGCCCATCTCGATCGCCGGCACCACGACCCGGTCCGGCCACCAGCCGCCGAACGCGTCGGTGATGACGGCGCAGGCCAGGAAGACCGCGATCACGTACGCCGCGCAGACCGTGCCGGCGGCGGCGAAGCGGCCGAGCAGGAACGTCGCCCGCGGCAACGGCCGGACCAGCAGCGGCTGCAGCAGGCCGCGCTCGGCGTCGCCGCGCACCGCGCCGAGCGTGAGGAAGACCGCCAGGATCGCGCCGAGAAACAGGTCGGCGAACATCGCCAGCCCGAGCAGGATCGAGCCCGCCACCACCGGGCCCTCGATCCCCGTGCCGGAGTCGATCTCGTCGGCCGACTTGAACGCCTGCCAGCAGCCGAGCGCGTAGAGCGCGAGGAACACGACCGTCAGCAGCGCGACGACCACGAACACGCGCCGGCGCAGCGACTCGCGCAGCGAGAACCGGGCGATGATGCCGACCCCGCTCACCGGCCGCCCACCACCTCGAGATAGACGTCCTCCAGCGACGAGCGCAGCACGCGCACGCCGAAGACGTCCTCGCCGGCCGCCACCAGCTCGCGGACGATCCGCGGGGCGTCGTCGCGGGTCGCCTCCGGGAAGTGCCGGACGCCGTCCGCGGTATCGACCTCCACGCCGCCGGCCTGCGACAGCTCGCCCGGCGCGCCCGCGGCCACGACCTCGCCGCGGGCGATGATCGCCACGCGGTCGCACACCAGCTCGACCTCGGAGAGCAGGTGCGAGTTCAGCAGCACGGAGACGCCGCGGCGGCGCAGCTCCTCCAGCAGCTCGCGCACCGTGCGCCGGCCGGCGGGGTCGAGCGCGCTCGTCGGCTCGTCGAGCAGCAGCACCCGCGGCGCGCCGATCATCGCCTGGGCCAGCCCGAGCCGCTGCTGCATGCCCTTCGACATCGCACCCACGCGCCGGTCGGCCACGTCGGCCAGCCCGACGAGCTCCAGCAGCTCGGTGCGCTCGCGCTCGCCCTTGTCGCTCGCGGCGAGCCGCTGGTGCAGCGCGAGCAGCTCGTCGGCGCTCAGCCAGTCGGGGAAGCGGAACAGCTCGGCCAGGTAGCCGAGCGCGCGGTTGGCCCGCGGGGAGCCGGCGGGCGCGCCGGCCAGGAGCGCGCTGCCGCCGGTCGGGCGCACGAGGCCGCAGGCGATCTTGACGAGCGTCGACTTCCCGGCGCCGTTGGGCCCCAGCAGGCCCACCAGCTCGCCCTCCCCGACCTCGAGGTCCACGCCCTTCAGCGCCTCCGTGGCCCCGTAGCGCTTGCGCAGGTCGCGGACGGCGAGGGCGGCGGGCACGGTTAGCATCGTGGCGGATGACCCAGACGCCGAGCCGCACCTCTGCACGGATCCTGCACTGGGACGGCCAGCGGCTGCACGTGCTCGACCAGACGCGGCTGCCCGCCGAGGAGGTCGTGCTGGAGCTGTGCGGCGCGGACGACACAGCGGAGGCGATCCGGCGGCTCGCGGTGCGGGGCGCGCCGCTGATCGGCGTGGCCGCGGCCTACGGCGCGGCCATGGAGATCGCCCGCAACCCTGACCCCGGGGCCGCGCTCGCGCGGCTCGCCGCCGCCCGGCCGACCGCCCGCAACCTGGCCTGGGCGGTCGAGCGGGTGGCCGCGGCGCCCGACGCGCGCTCGGCGGCGGAGGCGATCGCCCGTGAGGACGAGGCGGCCAGCGCGGCGCTGTCCGCGCACGGCGCCGACGCCCTGGACGCGGTGCTCCCGGCCGGGCCGGTGACGGTCCTCACCCACTGCAACTCGGGCGCGCTCGCGGCCTCCGGCCGGGGCACCGGGCTGGGCGTGATCGCCGAGCTGGCCGACCGCCGCCAGGTCCACGTGCTGGCC
>JAICUS010000432.1 GCA_025935735.1 Solirubrobacteraceae bacterium
CGGGCTGGGCTACCTGCTGAAGGAACGGGTGGGGGACGTGAAGGGGTTCGTCGGCGCCGTCGAGCGCGTCGCCGCCGGGGGGACGGCGCTCGATCGCGAGGTCGTCAAGGAGCTCGTGCGCGCGCGCGAGCCGGCCGGCTCGGGCGCCCTGGGCGCATTGACGCCGCGCGAGAGCGAGGTCCTGTCGCTGATGGCCGAGGGCCGGTCGAACGCCGCGATCGCGACCGCCCTGGTGGTCTCGCCCGGTGCCGTGGAGAAGCACGTGGCCAGCATCTTCGCCAAGCTCGGCCTGCCGGCGTCGACGGACGACCACCGCCGCGTCCTCGCCGTGCTCGCCTACCTGCGGGCCGGCTAAGTAGGGCTTGCCCCACCCGCCCTTACGTGCCAGCCGAACCCCGGCTGTCACAAATGCGGACAAGCTGGGGGGCATGAACATCGTCTCGACGGCGGACCTGCGCCGCACCTACGGTGAGGGCGACACCGCCGTGCACGCGCTCGCCGGCGTAACGCTGGACTTCCCGGCCGCGCAGTTCACGGCGATCATGGGGGCGTCGGGCTCCGGCAAGTCGACGCTGATGCACCTGCTGGCCGGCCTGGACCGCCCGACGTCCGGCACCGTGGTGATCGACGGGCTCGAGCTCGGCACGCTCGACGACAAGGGGCTCACGCAGCTGCGCCGCGACCGGCTGGGGTTCGTCTTCCAGGCGTTCAACCTCGTGCCGGTGCTGACCGCCGAGGAGAACATCACGCTGCCGCTCGCGCTGGCCGGCCGCAAGCCGGACGATGCCTGGCTGAACCAGCTGATCGACACCGTCGGCCTGCGCGACCGCCTGACGCACCGCCCGTCGGAGCTCTCCGGCGGCCAGCAGCAGCGCGTCGCGGTGGCGCGGGCGCTCGTGCACCGCCCCGCGGTGCTGTTCGCCGACGAGCCGACCGGCAACCTCGACTCGCACTCCTCCGAGGAGGTCCTGCGGCTGCTGCGCCAGGCCGTGGACGAGTTCGGCCAGACGGTGATCATGGTCACCCACGACCCCACGGCGGCCGCGGTGGCCGACCGGATCGTGGTGCTCAGCGACGGCGCGGTCGTCCACGACGGCGGCTCGCAGTCCACCGAGGGCGTCCTCGACCTCATGAAGGCGGTGGCCTGACGTGCAGAAGGTCGCGCTGCGCGGCCTGCTGACCCGCAAGCTGCGCTCTGTCCTCACCGGCTTCGCCGTGGTCATCGGCGTGGCGTTCGTGGTCGGCACACTCGTGTTCACGGACACGATCAACGAGTCGTTCAAGAACCTCTTCGAGCGCACGCAGAAGGGCGTCGACGTCGAGCTCGAGTCCCGCCAGGCCGTCAAGGCCGACTTCTCCCAGCCGCCGACCATGCCGGCGTCCGTGCTGGCGAAGGTCAAGTCGACGCCGGGCGTCGCGGTGGCCGAGGGCAGCGTCTCGAACGCCGTGACGCTGCTGGACAAGCAGGGCAAGGCGATCGTCTCCAACGGGCCGCCGACGCTCGCCGTGTCGGCCTCGACCCAGAAGATCTTCCAGTCGCTCGACTACGAGAGCGGCGGGCCGCCCCAGACCGCCGATCAGGTGGCGCTGGACCGCGGCACGGCCAAGAAGTACGACTTCAAGGTCGGCGACACCGCGCGGGTGAGCGGCGAGCACGAGGCCAAGGCCTACAAGGTCAGCGGCATCGCCTCGCTGGACGGCAAGGACAACCTCGCCGGCGCGCGCCTGGTCGTGATGACGCTGCCCGAGGCCCAGCGGGTGACCGACCACCACGGCTACGACTCGATCTCCGTGTCCACCGGCGGCGCGGACCCGGACAAGGTCAAGGCGCAGCTGCAGCGCGAGCTGCCGCACTCGATCAACGTCCGCACCGGCAAGGAGGCGGCCAAGGAACAGGCGCAGGACCTCTCCGACGCGCTGGGCTTCATCCGCACGGCGCTGCTCGTGTTCGCCGCCGTGGCGCTGCTCGTCGGCGCCTTCCTGATCTTCAACACGTTCTCGGTCACCGTCGCCCAGCGCACGCGCGAGTTCGCGCTGCTGCGCGTGCTCGGCGCCTCGCGCCGGCAGGTGCTGCGCTCGGTGCTGGTCGAGACGTTCATCGTCGGCCTCGCGGCGTCGATCCTCGGCATCCTCGTCGGCTTTGCGCTGGCGCCCGCCCTGGCGGCCATGCTCAAGGCGTTCGGCATCGACCTGGGCACGACCGGCCTCGTCATCAAGGGCGGGACGGTGATCGCCGGCCTGCTCGTCGGGCTGATCGCCACGATGGTGTCCGGCTTCGTGCCGGCCCGGCGGGCGACCCGCGTGGAGCCGGTGGCGGCGATGCGCGACAGCGCCACCCCGGGCCTCGGCCACCTGCGCCGGCGGCGGATCTTCGGCGCCGCGGGTCTGTTCGTGGCCGGCGTGGCCGTGCTGTTCTACGGCCTGTTCGGCGACCTGGCCGACTCGGCCGCGGCCTCGCTGCTCGGCCTGGGCGCCGTGCTGATGATGTTCGGCGTCGCGCTGCTCGCGCCGCTGCTCGTGCGGCCGCTGGCTCGCGGGCTCGGCGCGCCGCTGGCCCGCTGGCGCGGGCTGACCGGCGTGCTGGCGCGCGAGAACGCGATCCGCCAGCCGCAGCGCACCGCGGTCACCGCCGCCGCGCTGATGGTCGGCCTCGCGCTCGTGGTCTTCGTGGCGATCTTCGCCGCGGGCCTGCGCGCGTCCGTCCACAAGGCGATCAACGACCAGGTGAGCGCCGCGCTCATCGTCCAGGCGCAGAACGGCTTCAACCCGATCCCCGAGGCGGTGATCCCGACCGTCCGGCAGATCCCGGGCGTGACGTCGGTCTCGCCGGTGCGCTTCTCCACCGGCAAGGTCAAGGGCGTCGGCGGCAACCAGGCGGCCACGGGCGTCGACCCGCAGACGATCGGCACGGTGCTCAGGCTCAAGTGGGACGTCGGCTCGGCGGCGACGCTGCGCAACCTCGGCGACGGCAACGCGGTGGTCGACTCCGACTGGGCGAAGTCGAACAGCATCCGCGTGGGGGACGTGCTGCACGTCACCACGCCGGCCGGCAAGGTCGTGCCCTACCGGGTCTCCGGCACCTTCAAGAACCAGGCGGGGCTGACCTCGAACCTGATCGTCAACCAGGCGACGATGCCGCGTCTGTGGGACATGAAGCAGCTGGCGTTCGTGCTCGCCGCGGCGCGGCCGGGCACCGACTCGGACAAGCTCGCGGCGGCCGGGGATCGCGCGCTGAAGCAGTTCCCGTCCACCGACGCGCTGTCGATCGCGCAGTTCGAGGACAAGCAGGACCAGTCGGTCAACCAGCTGCTCGGGCTCGTCTACGCGCTGCTCGCGCTGTCCGTGATCGTGGCGCTGCTGGGGATCGTCAACACGCTGGCCCTGTCGGTGCACGAGTGCACGCGCGAGCTCGGGATGCTGCGCGCGGTGGGCATGAGCCGCAAGCAGGTCAAGCGGATGATCCGCGGCGAGTCGGTGATCACCGCGGGGATCGGCGCGGTGCTCGGCACCGCGCTGGGAATCGTGTTCGCGGTGATCATCTCGCGGCCGCTGGCCGACCAGGGCTTCGTGTTCTCGCTGCCCGTCGGGACCCTGATCGTCTTCTTCATCCTGGCCGGCATCGCCGGGGTGGTGGCGGCGATCTCGCCCGCCCGGCGAGCGGCCAAGGTGGACGTGCTGCGAGCCGTGACGACGGAATGAGGCGCTAGCCTCGGGCGCGATGGTCGTCAGTGAGGAGACGGCCGCGCCCGAGGCGCCGGCGCGGCGCCTGGCCGTGCCGCGGGACCGCTCGTGGCGGGTCGTCCTGAGCCTGCTCGTGGCGGTCACGCTGCTCGGCGGGGCGCTGCGGGCGGTCCAGTCGGCCTCGCCGGACCTGGCGAACCGCTCCTCGGACGAGCGCGGGTACGCCCGCGTGGCCAAGACCTTCGAGGGCGGCCACTTCCACGGCACCTCGCTGCACTGGCCGCCGGGCGCGCCGCTGATGTTCGCCGTCGCGGACCGCATCCACCCGACGCACGACCTCCGGCTGGCCTACTGGTCCAACGCGCTGGTCGGCACGCTGCTGATCCCGGTCGTCTTCCTGCTCGGGCTGCTCGCGGCGCCGGGCCGGTGGGGGAGATGGGTGGGGGTCGCCGCGGCGGCGCTGATCGCCATCTACCCGCCGTACGTGGTGATGGGCGGCCAGCTGCTGGCCGAGCCGCTGGGCACGCTCTTCCTGGCCGGGGCGGTGGCGGCGACGCTGGCCGCGTGGCGGTGGCCGCAACGCCGCCTGCTCGTGCTGGCCGGCGTGCTGATGGCCGGCACCGTGCTCACGCGGGCGGACCTCATCCTCGTGCCGGCGATCCTGGTGATCCTCACCGCCTGGTTTGAGCGCGGGCGGGGGCGCCGGCTCGCGCTCGGCTCCGCCGCGCTGTCCGCCGCCGTGTGCCTGGCGGTGATGATGCCCTGGCTGGTGGTGGCGGCCACCCAGGTCGGCCACTTCGTGCCGGTCACCGAGGGCGACGGCTCGGCGCTGTTCGTGGGCACCTACCTGCCGGGCAAGGGCACGACGCTGGGCTTCAAGCGCGCGGTGGTCGACGAGACGCGGCGCCGCCACCCGCGCTTCCAGAACGTCGCGCCGTATTACATCCCGGCGGCGATCGTGCTCGCCGACCAGGCCAAGCACAAGCCGGGGCTCTCCAAGGACGCGTCGCTGCGCGCGCAGGCCTGGGACAACCTGGACAAGTACGCGCTCGGGCAGCCGGCGCAGTTCGCCCGGATGATGTGGAACAAGGCCGCGCGCATGTGGCTGGTGTCCAGCCGGGCCGGCCGGGCGCAGAACATCGGCACGCTCACCCGGCCGCTGCACCACGTCCTGGTGATCGTGTTCATCGTCCTGCTGCTCGCCGCCTGGGTGTGGCGCCGCCCGCCGCCACTGACGGCGTTCCTGGCGATCATGGGCTACGCGACCCTCATGCACGCGGTGTTCGTGTCCAAGCCCCGCTACGCGCTGCCGCTGCTGCCGCTGCTGGTGGCCGGCGGGCTCGCCGGGCTGGCGATCCTGGTCAGCGGGTGGGCGCGCTCTCGAAGTACGGCGCGCACGCTCCCCAGCGCGTGAGCCGGCGCGAGCCGGGCGCGCCGGCCATCATCGCCCCGGCCGTCGCCTCCGCGGCCTCGCGCAGCTGCGCGTAGTCCGCGGCCTGCCCGACGGCGCACACGAGCCCCTCGCGGGAAATGCCCACGAGCGCGGGCAGCGCGGCGGGCCGCAGGGCCGCCGGGAGGTCTTCCGCGGCCACCGCGGTCAGGCCGGACGGCGTGGGGTGCGCGGCGGCCGCCGCCCGGGGCAGCGCGAG
>JAICUS010000303.1 GCA_025935735.1 Solirubrobacteraceae bacterium
CTTCATGCCCGCACCCGGCAGCGAGGTCATACGGCGCGCAGGCTAGTCGCGCAGCGGGCCTCCAGGCGCCGCCTGTGGCCCATCTCACACCTGATGGGAAATCACGTTGGGATCAAGCGGCGACCTCCTGAAGCGTGACGGTCTGGCCGAGGCGTTCGAGCTGGGAGACGAGGCGTTTGATCTGGCGGGCGGGGTCGCGGCGCTGGTAGTAGTCGCCGCCGAGGTCGCGGTAGACCTCGCCGGTGGTGAACATGTGCCAGTAGGCGATGAGCATGGAGTGCATGACGGCGCCGATTGCGCGGCGGTGGCCGATGCGGGGCCGCAGCCGCTGGTATTGGGCTTGTAGGTAGCTGCCCTTGGCGCGGGTCGCGGCCAGCGCCGCTTCTTGGAGGGCCAGGGTCAGGAACTTGCTGCCTTTGCGGGTGCGTCCGGAGCGGCGTTTGCCGGCGGATTGGTCGTTGCCGGGGCAGCGGCCGGCCCATGAGGCGAGGTGGCCGGCCGATGGGAAGACCGTCATGTCGGTGCCGATTTCAGCGACCAGGACTTCGGCGGTGCGCTGCGCGACGCCGGTCATCGTGGCGGCCAGCTGGACGCCGGCCTGCCGGGGAGGGCCCAGTTCGGCCTCGATCGCGTCGCTGAGCCGGGCGATCTGCTCGTCGAGGAAGTCCAGATGCGCCAGGATCGCGCCGACGATCAGCGCGTGGTGGGCCTCGAAGCGGCCTTCCAGCGCCTCGCGCAACGCCGGAATCTTCTCGCGCAGGCGGCCCTTGGCCAGGTCGGCCAGCACGTGCGGGTCGCTGGTGCCGGCGACCAGCGCGTCGAGCATCGCCCGGCCGGAGACGCCCAGGATGTCGCTGGCAACGCAGTCGAGCTTGATGCCGGTGTCCTCGAGCGCCTTGTGCAGGCGGTTGGCCTCGCGCTGGCGCTCGGCGATCTGCGTCTTGCGATACCGGGTCAGGGCTCGCAACCGGCGCTGCGGCTTGGGCGCCACGAAACTGCCGCGCAGCAGGCCGGCCTCCATCAGCTGGCACAGCCACTGGGCGTCGGACATGTCGGTCTTGCGGCCGGGAACGTTCTTGACGTGCCGGGCGTTGCAGAGGGTCAGCTCGAAGTCGTCCTCGAGGATGTGCCAAACCGGCTGCCAGAACACGCCGGTGGCCTCCATCGCCACGTGCGTGACAGCGAACGCCTTCAGCCAGTCGGCCAGCGCCAACAGCCCGCGAACCGTCGTGGCGAACTCGGCCAAGCGCACCGCGCGCTGACCCGCGCCGTCGGGCACGCGCACGCACGCAGTGACCTGCGCCTTGTGCACATCCAGCCCGGCGACGCGCTCAAAGACCGCCTCGAACACTCGTCCCATCGCCCCTCCTGCAATCGCGAACGCTTCGACGTGCCGCTCGGCGGGCCTCCAAGACAGACGAGTCTGATGAGCGTGCTCAAGGCAACAATCCGGTACACCGGGGGAGGACCCTGCGTCAAACTAAAGACAGGCACACAGGCACCAAGGCAAAACGCGACGTCAACGAGCGACGCCCCCAATCCTCGCCGATTTCACCCACCCGCGTACGGCCGCAGGCCACGGCAACTAAAGGGGACAGTCCCCTTTAAGTTTGGCGGCGAGGTCGAGGAAGTCGTCTGCGACCAGGTCCCAGGCGCCTTCCGGCTCGAGGTCGGTCGTTTGGCCCGGGCCGTGCTCGGTGGGGCGGGGGACAAAGGCGGTGCGGAAGCCGAGGGCCTGCGCGGCGTGGAGGTCGCCGTTGTGCGCGGCGACCATCGTGATGTCGTGCGGCGGGAGCTTGAGGGCCCGCGCGCTGGCCAGGTAGGCCTCGGGCTGCGGCTTGTAGGCGCGGGCGATCTCGGCGCCGAGGATGACGTCCCAGGGCAGGCCGGCGTGCTTGGCCAGGTTGACGCCCTGGGCGATGTGGCCGTTGGAGCAGGGCGCGACGATGAAGCGCCCCTTGAGCCGGGTCAGCCCGGGCACGGTGTCGGGCCAGGGGTCGAGCCGGTGCCAGGCGCGGGTGAGCTCGTCGGGGTCGGCGACGGTCAGGCGGTGCGCTTCCAGCAGGCGGTCGAGCGCCTCGCGGTGCAGCACGTCGAGGTCGACCCACTCGCGCGCGCCGCTGCGCACGGTGTCCATCTGCGGCTGGTAGAGCCCGCGCCACTCGTCGGCGAGCTCCTCGGGCAGCCCGCGCGCCCGCAGCTCGCGGCGGATCGAGGTCCGCCAGTCCACGCAGGTGCCGAAGACGTCGAAGAACAGCGCGCGCATGGCCCGGAATACTGCCGGGTCATGGAAGACGACCTGCGGGAGCGGCTGGCCGGCTTGAGCCTGGAGCAGAAGGTGCGGCTGCTCACCGGCGCCGACTTCTGGTCGCTCCACGAGGAGCCGGCCGCGGGACTGCGAAGGCTCGTCGTCTCCGACGGGCCCGCGGGCGTGCGCGGCGAGCGCTGGGACGAGCGCGACACGTCGGCCAACGTCCCCTCGCCCACGGCGCTGGCCGCCACCTGGGATCCCGACCGGGTGGAGCGCCTCGGCGACCTGCTCGCCGCCGAGTGCCGCCGCAAGGGCGTCGACGTGCTTCTCGCGCCCACGGTGAACCTGCACCGCACGCCCTACGGCGGCCGCCACTTCGAGTGCTTCTCCGAGGACCCGCTGCTCACCGCCCGGATCGGCATCGCCTACGTCAACGGGCTCCAGCGTGCCGGCGTCGGGGCGACGGTCAAGCACTTCGTGGCCAACGACTCCGAGACCGAGCGCTTCACCCTGGACGCCCGGGTGGACGAGCGCACCCTGCGCGAGCTCTACCTCGCCCCGTTCGAGGCGATCGTCCGCGAGGCCCGGCCGTGGGCGTTGATGGCGGCCTACAACGGCGTCAACGGCCACACGATGACCGAGTCGCCGCTGCTGCGCGAGGTGCTGAAGGACGAGTGGGGCTGGGACGGCGTCGTGATGTCCGACTGGCACGCCGCCCGCAGCCTCGACGCGGCCGCCGCCGCGCTCGACCTCGTGATGCCCGGCCCGGCGGGCCCGTGGGGCGACGCGCTGGTGGCCGCCGTCCGCGAGGGCCGTGTGCCGGAGGGCGCGGTGGACGACAAGGTGCTGCGGCTGCTCCGGCTCGCCGCACGCGTGGGTGCGCTGGACGGGCCGGCGCCGGGCGGAGCCGCGCGAGGGGCGGCCGGCGAAGCCGGGCAAGGGACGGCCGGCGAAGCCGCGCAAGGGGCGGCCGGCGAAGCCGCGCGAGAGGCGATCCGCGAAGCCGCCCGGGGCGGCGCGGGCCGAGCGGCGGGCGACGAGGCCGCCCCGGAGGCCGCGAACCGAGGGGCGGCCGGAGGAGCCGCAGCCGGCGACCGCCCGCGCGGCCCGGCGGCGTGGCCGCAGGAGGCGGTGGCGGCGGAGCTGCGGGCCACCGCGGCCGCGGGCTTCGTGCTGGCGCGCAATCACGGGGCGCTGCTGCCGCTGTCGGGCCGCTCGCTGCGGCGCGTCGCGATCGTCGGGCCGAACGCGGCGGTGGCGCGCACGCTGGGCGGCGGCAGCGCGACGGTGTTCCCGCCCTACACGGTCTCGCCGCTCGAGGGGCTGCGCGCGGCGCTGCCCCGCGCGGAGGTCATCCACGCGGCGGGCGTGCGCGCGCACTCGCGCCTGCCGGTCGCGGATCTCGACGTCGAGGTGCGCCTCCTCGCCGCCGACGGCGCCGCGATCCACACGGAGCGGCGGCACACCGGGACGTTTCGCTGGAACGCGCTCGACCCGGCGGTCCGGGCGGTCGAGGTCCGGGCGGCGATCCGCGCGGACACCGCCGGCGAGCACGTCGTCGGCGCCTCCGGCGTCGGCCGCTTCCGCCTGGAGCTCGACGGCCGCGAGGCGTTCGACGAGACGCTGACGCTCGGCGGCGGCGCGGACATCGCCGAGGCGCACATGTTCCCGCCCCAGGCCGGCGCGCCGGTCACGCTCGCCGCCGGGCAGACGGTGGACGTCGTCCTGCGCCACGACGTGCGCGCCGGGCCCGGCGGCACCGTGTTCATGCTCAACCACGACGAGCCGCACGGCACGCCGGAGGAGGTGCTCACGGAGGCCGAGGCGCTGGCCCGCGAGGCCGACGTGGCGATCGTCGTCGCCGGCACCAACCCGGAGGTCGAGAGCGAGGGCTTCGACCGGGCCACGCTCGCGCTGCCCGGCGGGCAGGACGAGCTGATCCGCCGCGTCGCCGCCGCCAACCCGCGCACGGTCGTCGTGGTCAACGCCGGCGCGCCCGTCCTGATGCCCTGGCTGCACCAGGTCCCGGCGGTGCTGCTGGCCTGGTTCCCCGGCCAGGAGGGCGGCCACGCGCTGGCCGACGTGCTGCTCGGCGCGGCCGAGCCCGGCGGCCGGCTGCCCACCACCTGGCCGGCGTCCGAGGACGGCCTGCCGTCGCCCCACCCCATCGACGGGGTGCTCGACTACGCCGAGGGCACGGCGATCGGCTACCGACGCGCCGGCCGGCCCCTGCTCCCCTTCGGCCACGGGCTCGGCTACACGACCTGGGAGTACCTGGGCATCGAGCCGGTCGGCGAGGGCGTGCGCGTGCACCTCGTCAACGCCGGGACCCGCGCCGGCCGCGAGGTCGTCCAGGTCTACGCCGACCGGCCGGAGCGCCGCCTGGTCGGCTTCGCCGCCGTCACCGCCGCCGCCGGCGAGCGGGCCGTGGCCGAGATCCCCATCCCCCGCCGCGCCCTGGCCCGCTGGGATGGCGGCTGGGTGGTCGAGCCGGGCGCCTACGCGATCGCCGCGGGCCGGTCGGTGGCCGACCTGCGGGTCCGCACGGAGCTCGCCGTCGCCTGATGGAGCTCCGCCAGCTCCAGTACTTCGCCGCGGTGGCGCGCCACCGCAGCTTCACCGGGGCGGCCGCGGCGCTGTACGTCACCCAGCCCGCCCTCTCCCAGCAGATCCGCCGGCTGGAGGCGGAGCTGGGCCTGCAGCTGCTGCGGCGCACCTCCAAGGGCGTCGAGCTGACGCCGGCCGGCGCCGACCTGCTCGAGCACGCCGACAAGGTGATCGCCGAGATGGAGGCCGCCCGGGCGCAGATGGACCGGCACGCCGGCGTGTCCCGGGGCGTCGCGCGGGTCGCTGCCACCGCCGCGGACGCGCCCCGGCTGCCAGAGGCGCTCGCGGCGTTCCACACCGAGCACCCCGGCATCCAGGTGGCGCTGCGCCAGGGCTCGGCGCAGGAGGTGGTCGACCTCACCCGGCGCGGCGCGGTGGACGTGGCGGTGCTCGCGCTGGCCGGCGACCCGCCGCCCGGCGTCGACGCGCACCCGCTGACCGACGAGCCGCTGCGCGTCGCCGTCGCGCTCGACGACCCGCTGGCCGGCGCGACGGGGATCCGTATAGGCGACCTCCGGGGCCGGCCGTTCATCCTGGCCGAGCCCGGCAGCGCGCTGCGCGACGCCGTGCTCGCGGCCACTCAAGCGGCCGGCTTCAGCCCGCTGCCGCTGTTCGAGGTCGGCGACCCGCACGCCGTGCGCTTCCTCGTGCGCGCCGGGCTGGGCATCAGCCTCGTGCCGGCATCCTGGCTCGAACGCCCTGGGCCGATCGTCGGCGCCGCGGACCTCGAGGACCCGCCGCGCCACCGCCTCTATCTGCTCACGCCCGCCGCCGGCCCGTCACCGGCCGGCCGGCTGCTGTTCGAGCGCCTGCGCGAGCTCTGACTCGAGCCGGCGGCGCGGGCGCGCGCCGACCAGTCGCAACACCTCTTCGCCGTCGCGGAACAGCAGGAAGGTCGGCATCGCCAGGATGCCGTAGCGCGCGGCGGTCTCGACGCTCTCCTCCGTGTCCACCTTGACCACGCGCAGGTCGTCGCGGTCGGCGGCCAGCTCGGCGAGCACGGGGTTCATGACCCGGCAGGGTGGGCACCAGGCGGCCCAGAAGTCGACGAGCACGGGCGCGTCGGATTCGAGCACCTCGGCGGTGAAGGTGTCGTCGGTCACGTTCAGGAGGTCCATGCACCTCAGGCTGACGCCCGCGGCCCGGCCTCCCAAGTGGAATCCGTGATGGGCGCGATCAGCGCCCGTAGCGCTCCTTGGCGAGCACGAGCTGCTCGGGCAGCGCGGTGCGCGCCGGCGGCGACGGGTCGGCCAGCACGGACACGGTCTCGGCCACCGACCGGGTCAGGCTGCCGGACGCGCCGCCGAAGTCGACCGTCACCTGCTCGCCGTCCGAGCTGGCCACGGTCCCCTGGCGGCCCGGCTCCAAGCCCTCGTCCTTGAACAGGTGCAGCAGGTCCTCGGCCTCGTTCTCGAAGCGCAGCACCGTGACCTTCGCGCCCGGCTCGACGTCGGCCAGCGGCACGCCGGCGATCCGCTGGCCCGGCTCGATCGGATGGCCGTGCGGGCAGGTCTTCGCGTCGCCGATCGCGGCCAGCATGCGCGCCTCCAGCACCGGCGACATGGCGTGCTCGAGCCGCTCGGCCTCCTCGTGCACGTCGTCCCAGGGGATGCCCAGCACGTCGGTGAGGAAGCGCTCGATGAGCCGGTGGCGGCGGACGATCGCCTCGGCCTGGCCGAGCCCCTCTGTGGTGAAGGAGATCGACTTGTCGGCGGCGCGGGTGATGTAGCCGTCGCGCTCCAGGCGCCCGACCATCTCGTGCACGGTGGGCGCCGAGAGCTGCATCGCCCGGGCGACGTTGGCCCCCGTCATCGGCAGCCCCGCCTCGTGGAGCCAGAAGATGGTCTGGAGGTACTCCTCTTCGGCGACGGTGGCCTGCTGCTCGGCTGGCATGCCCTTGATCCTAACCCCCGGTGGCCTCGGCCTCGAAGCGGCGGGCCAAGGCCTGGACGCGCTTCTCGGCCATCGCCGTGAACGCCCGCGTGGTGGGCGAGAGGTGGGCGTTGCGGCGAGTGATGAAGGCGAAGCGCTCGAGCAGCGGCGGGTCGAGCGACACCGCGCCGAGCCGGCGCGTGTAGCCGCGCGCGGTGAGGATGGAGCGCGGCCCGAGCGTGTCGCCCAGCCCGCGCGCCGCCAGGTCGAGCGCCGCGGTGACGTACTCGACCTCGATCTGCGGTTCGATCGTCACCCCGGCGCGCTGGGCCAGCGCTCGCAGGCTCTGCCGCAGCGGGTCGACCGCCGCCCAGCGGGCGTCATAGAGGATCAGCGGCGCGGCGGCCAAGCGCTCGATGGAGACGGCCTCGCTCAGCCGCTCCGGGTCGGCGGACAGGTAGAGCACCTCCTCGTCGAACGCCGGGCGCACGTCGAGCCCGCGGTCGTCGACGGGGATCGCCACCAGCCCGGCCTCCAGCTC
>JAICUS010000027.1 GCA_025935735.1 Solirubrobacteraceae bacterium
GGTGATCAGCTCGCCGACGCGGTCGCGGTACTCCTCGAACATCATGTCGCGCTCGGCCTCGCGGATCCGCTGCAGGATCACCTGCTTGGCGGTCTGCGCGGCGATCCGCCCGAAGTCGTCCGGGGTGACGTCGCGCAGCTCGATCTGGTCCTCGAAGTCGCTCAGGCGGGCCGGGTCGATGTCCGGCGCCTCGGGGATGATCACCTCGCCGGTCTCCGGGTCCACGCGGCGCTCCAGCGCGCCGGTGGCCTGCTCCTCGGCCTCGTCGAGCAGCTGGTCCTCGAGGTCGGGCGGCAGCAGGAACTCCTCGACGATGAAGTCGCCGGATTCGCGGTCCATGCGCACGCGGGCGTACCGGGCGGCGCCCGGCTGCTTCTTGTAGGCCGACAGGAGCGCGTCCTCCAGCGCGCCCATCAGCTTGTCCTCGGCGATGCCCTTCTCGCGCCCGAGCGCCTTGACTGCCTCGACGATCTCTTGCGACATGGGCTCAGTCTCCCACCAGATTGGAACGCATGATGTCCGCGTAGGGGATCTGCACGACGCCGCTGTCCGCGGCCACGGTGACGGTGTCGGCCGTCGCCCCGAGGAGCTCGCCGGTGAACGAGCGCCGGCCCTCGTGGTGGCCGCGCGTGCGTACGCGCGCGCGGCGGCCGACGTAGCGGCGGAAGTGCTCCGGCTTCGACAGCGGCCGCTCGATCCCGGGCGAGGAGACCTCCAGCGCGTACGTCTCGCGCACCATCGCCAGATGGTGGCTGACGCGCTCGCACAGGTCCAGCGAGACGCCCTGCGGATGGTCGATGAAGAGGCGCACGAGATCGCCGCCGACCACCTCGGCCAGCAGCACCTCGACGTCGGGCTCCACCTTGGCCAGGCGGGCCTCGATGTCGGCTTGGACGCTCATTCTCACCTCCTCCTCCTTCATGAAAAAAGCGGGCTCTTCGCCCGCTTCCCAAGTGGCCTCACGGCCGCGAAAAGCTGTGCCCCCAGCGTAGCAGCGCTACGCCGCCTTGCGCGCGCGATCGCAGTAGATCCGGTAGTCGCGCCGGCCGGGGTTCATGTTGGCGGCGAGGGTGAGCGGCTTGCGGGCCTCGCGGTGGCGGCCGAGCTGCATCAGCGAGCGGCCGAGGCAGAACAGTGCGTAGTCGTTGGTCGGCGCGCGCTCGACGACGGCCTCGAACTCGCCGCGGGCGTCCTCGAAGCGGCCGGCGCGGAAGTAGGCGCGGCCGAGCGCCTCGCGGATCGACGTCTTGTCGGGCTCCAGCCCGGCCGCCTTGGCCAGCGGCACGGTCGCGGCGTGGAAGTGCCCGTCCTCCAGCAGCGCCATCCCCCGCTGATAGAGGTCGTAGACGTGCTCCATCCGTTCGAGTGTAGGCGTCATTTAGGCGGCAGCGCCCACCAGGCCCGCAGGCGGCCGAGCATGCCGGCGCCCCGTCCCAGCTCGGCGCGCAGGCCGCGCCGCTGGGCCCGTGTCGGATGATGTCGCACCCCCCCAGCCTCCCGGTAGCGCGACTCGATCAGCGTGCGCACGTAGCCGGCTGCCGCCGGGGTGGCGGCGAAGCGCAGCTCGAGTGCGTGCAGCGTGGTGCCGGGGTCCGGCTCGCGACGGGCGCGGCGCAGCGCCCGCTCGAGCTCGAACAGCGGCGGCAGCGCGCCGCGGCGCCGGCGGCGCACGGCGCCGAGCGCGCTCGCGGCGACGGCGAGGGCGGCGAGGACGATCAGCGGGGCGCGCCACCACGGGGCGCTGTCGAGCCCCGCCGCGGCGCCGTGCGCGCGCAGGGCGGCGACGTCGCCCGGCACCGGGCCCGACGAGGGCAGGCCGCCGTTGGGGATGTTGGAGGCGTCGTAGGGCTGGCTGCGGGCGGGCGACTGGGCGGGCGTCGGGTCGAAGGTGATCCAGCCCCAGTCGGGGTAGTAGACCTCGACCCAGGAGTGCGCGTCGAAGTCGCGCACCACGAACTCGCCGGTCTTGAGGTCGGTCGCGCCGGTGGAGAAGCCCGTGGCCACGCGCGCCGGGATCCCGGCCATCCGCAGCAGCAGCGCCATCGCCCCGGAGTACTGCTGGCAGTAGCCGGCGTGCGAGTCGAACAGGAAGCCGTCGAGCGTGCGCGAGGCGCGCGGCGGCGCCTCGTTGTAGGTGAACTCGGGCTGCGCGAGGTAGTTCAGGACGCGCTGGACGTAGTCCTCGGGCGTGCGCGCGCCCTGGGCGAGCCGGCGCGAGAGCCGGTAGGTCCGCGCGAGGCCGCTGGCGCGCAGCAGGCGCTGGATCTGCTTGGGCGACTGAGACGGCGGCCCGGCCCTCAGGTCCCGCGCGGGCGAGTGATACGGCGGGAAGATCACCGGCAGCGCGCGCACCCCGGGCAGCGTGCTCACCGGCACGCCGACCTGCCGGTAGCCGTCGAAGTTGAGGCTGCGCTCGACGCCGGCGATGCGCCGCTGGGCCGCGGTCGGGCGGGCCGAGTAGATCTCCGCGGTGTAGCTGTCGCCGCGGCGCAGCGTGCGCGACGGGACGAACAGGCCGTCGAGCGTCGGCGTCGCGGAGACGTGCGGCAGGTTCACCTTGAACGCGTAGCCGGCGGTGAGGAACGACGGCGAGCGCAGGTTGCGCACGGTGACGTGGATCTGCTCGCTCCAGGTGCGCACGCGGGCCGGCTGGGGCGGCACCTCGGGCACCTCGTTGTACACCGGGCCGCGCACCCAGTGCCGGCCGTCGAAGGTGTCGAGGTTCTCGGCCTTCCAGTAGGCGGGGCGCTTGGCCTTGACCCGCAGCAGCTCGCGCCCGTCGCGTGGCCAGTCGAGCACGCCGTAGGTGTGGTTCCAGGAGAACGTGTCGGTCTTGGAGGCCGACGTCTCGAGCGCCCAGTCCTCGTAGTCGAACCACGGCTGGTCGCGGTTCAGGGCCGGCGCGACCACCAGCCCGAGCACGACGGTCCCCAGCGCCAGCCAGGCGGCCGCGCCCGTGTCGGGCATGCGCAGCTTCTCCAGGCGCAGGAACGCCACCATCAGCACGGTGAACACGGCGCCGCGGACGAACTCGACCGTGAACTCGAGCGCCACCACCGGCACGACGTAGAGCACGATCAGCACGACGAGCGCGGCGAGCGGGTGGCCGAGGCGGTCGCGCCGCGGCCAGAACGCCAGCGCGGCGGCGAGCAGCACGAGCGCGCTGCCGCCCAGCGGGATGTCGATGCGCACCCAGGCGTCGAGCCCCTCGTAGGGCACGCGGATGCCGGGCAGGTCGGCGATCCCGCGGCCGATGCCGCTGCTCAGCTCGCCCCAGCGGTCCGGGGTCAGCAGGTCCGCGGGCACGCTGCCGGCCAGCGCGGCCAGGGCCGCCGCGGGCGCGAGCACGGCGGCGGCGAGCAGCCCGCGCCAGCGGCCCGGCGCGCGGCCGGCGGCCAGCAGGCCGAGCGCGGTGCCGAGCCCCACCGCGACCGCGGCCCAGCCCAACCCGGGCGCGGACGGCTGCAGCATCGACATCCAGTGCAGCGCGCCCCAGGCCGACAGCGCGAAGAACGCCAGCCCGCGCGCCATCGGCACGGTGAACAGCAGGTCCTGCTCGCGCGGATCCCGTGCCCGGGCGGCGCGCGGCACGGCACGCGCGAACGAGGGCAGGCCGGCGACGGTGCTCACGCCGGCCGCCCCCGGCGTCTCACGCCCACTGCCTCCGTGCGGAGGGCTGCGCCCTCGCGACGTCGTCACCGGCTTCGCCTCGCTCGAGCGCCGCCACCGCGGCCGCGCCGCTCTGGCGGCCGGAGACGTAGGCGCGACAGCCCGCCACCTCGAGCACTGCGCGGCGGTTGGACAGGCTGCCCGGCACGACGATCAGGCAGCCGCCGGGCGTGCGGCCGAGCGCGCGCGGGGCGCGGTCGACCCGGCGGGCCGCGACGTAGACGACCAGGCCGCGGCGGTTCTGGGCGACGGCCAGTGACGGCCCGGACGCGTCGTCGAGCAGCGCCAGCCGCACGTGGGCGGAGGCGAAGGCGAGCAGGTCGGGCTCGATCACCGTGGCCCGGCGGTCGCCCGGCAGCAGCAGCGAGCAGCCGGTGCGCTTGGCGAAGTGCACGGCGAGCGAGCCGGCGGCCCGCACGGCGGCGTCCAGCGCGTCCTCCGACAGCGGCGCGCGCGGGTCGAGCACGACGATCGGCCGCGAGTCGGCCTCCGAGATGAGCTTGCGCTCCATCAGCCCGGCGCCGCGGGCCAGCGCCTGCCAGTGGATGCGCGACGCCGGCGAGCCCTCGCGCCACGGCCGCAGCCCGTCGATCTCGGTCTCCGCGGCGGCCAGGAGCGACGCGCGCGCGTGCGCGGGCGTGGCGTCTCCCCCGCCCGCGGTCAGGCTCACGCGGTGCAGCTTGGGCAGCACCAGCACCTCGTCGGTGGACGGCCCGGTGATCACGCGCTGGGCGAGCCCGAACGGGTCGCGCAGGACGAGCAGCGCCGGCGGCAGCGTGCGCCGGCCGCGGCGCCCGAAGCGCACCTCGATGCGCACGCGCGCGTGGCGGCGGCCGGCCGGCAGCCGGATCGGCTCGGGCAGCAGCGGCTCGTCGATCCAGCCGGGCGGCAGCGGCAGCCGCCCGGACGCGGCGTGGATGCGCACGTGCAGCGGCTCGTCCTCCACCACCGAGCGGGCGAGGATCTCGCGCTCCAGCCGCGCGCCGCGGCCGCCGACGCCGATCCAGGCCAGCGCGCCCGCGCCGAGCAGCAGCAGCGCCGACCCGGTGACGTACAGCGGCTCGGCGTCGAACGTGCCGGCGACCAGCAGCAGCAGCACCCCGAGCGCGGCACACCCGAGCGCCCCGCGCATGGCTACAACGCGGGGACGGCCGCGATCGCGTCCGTGACGATGGCCTGGCTCGTCACGCCGGCGGCCTCCGGGGCCAGCATCAGCCGGTGCGCCAGCACGGACTCGGCCAGCGCCTGGACGTCGTCGGGCAGCGCGTGGTCGCGGCCGCGGATGAGCGCCAGCGCCTTGGCGGCGCGCAGCAGCATCAGCCCGGCGCGCGGCGAGGCGCCCAGCTCGACCCGGTTGTCCTCGCGCGTGCGTCGCAGCAGCGTGACGATGTAGTCGCGCAGCGCGCGCGAGGCGTGCACGCGGTGCGCGGCCTCGACCGCCTCGACGACCTCGGCGCGGTCGGCCACGGGCTCGAGCTCGAGCACGCGGTCGCCGGCCTCGTGGCCGGCCAGCATCCCGGCCTCGGCCGCCGCGTCCGGGTAGCCGAGCGAGAGCCGGACCATGAAGCGATCGACCTGCGCCTCGGGCAGCGGATAGGTGCCCTCGTACTCCACCGGGTTCTGGGTGGCGAAGACGAGGAACGGCCGGGCCAGCTCGTGCGACGTCGCGTCGACGGTGACGTGGCGCTCCTGCATGCACTCCAGCAGTCCGGACTGGGTCTTCGGCGACGCGCGGTTGACCTCGTCGACCAGCACGACGTTGGCGAAGATCGGCCCCGGGCGGAACTCGAAGCGGCCCTCGCGCTGGTTGTAGATCTGCGTGCCGACGATGTCGGCGGGCAGCAGGTCGGCGGTGCACTGCACGCGCGCGAACGCGCAGTCGATGGAGCGCGAGAGCGCCCGGGCCAGCGCGGTCTTGCCCACGCCGGGGTAGTCCTCGACGAGGATGTGGCCCTCGGCCAGCAGCGTCACGGCGACGCGCTCGAGGATCTCGGGCCGCACCTCGACCGCCCGGCGGATGTTGGCGGAGACGCGGCGCGCGACGGACACCGCCGCGTCGATCTCCGCCTTGGCGAGGCGCTCGGGGGCGGCTTCCTCCAGCGGTTCCATCAGCGGCGCACCTTTACCTCGGATGATGAACGGCGGCTCAAGACGCTGTCCAGGATGGCCGCGGCGATCCGGGCCTTGGACTCCTTGGGCACGTGTCGCTCCTGGAGAGCAGTGACGATCCAGACCTCATTGTCGGGGGACTCGAAGCCGACGCCCTCGCCGCCCACGTCGTTGACGACGATCGCGTCCAGCCCCTTGCGGGCAAGCTTCTCACGTCCATAGGCCAGCGCTGCGTCGCCGTGCTCGGCGGCGAAGCCCACCACCAGCTGGCCCTCCCGCTTTCGCGCCGCCAAGCCGGACAGCACGTCCTCGGTACGGGTCAAGTCGAGCTTGAGCGTCTCGCCGGTCGCGTCCTTCTTCAGCTTGCCCGCATGCGCGTGCGCGGGCCGATAGTCGGCCACGGCGGCGGCCATCAGCAGCACGTCGCAGGCTGCGAAGCGGGCGTCGCAGGCGTCGGCGAGCTCGGCGGCGGTCTGCACGTCCACATATTCGATCCCCGGGGCCCTGGGGATCGACACATTGGCCGCCACGACGGTCACCTTGGCGCCCCGCCGCTGTGCCTCTTGCGCGAGGGCGAGTCCCATCCGGCCCGAGGAGCGGTTGCCGACGAAGCGCACGGCGTCGATCGGCTCGCGGGTCCCGCCGGCGGTGACCAGCACGTGCAGCCCGTCGAGGGAGCGATCCCGCGCGAGCTCGCGCTCGATCGCTTGGAGCAGCTCCGGCGGCTCGGGCAGGCGGCCGATGCCGAACTCGCCGGGCGAGCCCAGCGGGCCCGTCCCGGGCTCGAGCACGATCACGCCGCGCTCGCGCAGCGTGGCGAGGTTCGCCCGGGTCGCCGCGTGCTCATACATCGCGTTGTTCATGGCCGGAGCGACGATCAGCGGTCGCCGGCAGGCCAGCGCGGCCGCGGTCAGCAGGTTGTCGGCCTGGCCGTGGGCCAGCTTGGCGAGGGTGTTGGCGGACGCCGGCGCCACGGCGAACGCGTCGGCGCGCTCCACCAGCGCGAGGTGCGACAGCGGCGCGTGCGCGGGCGCCGGGTCGCCGGGGAACGCGCCGCGCAGCGGGTCCGGCTCGAACTCGGTGACGAGCACGGGCGCGCCGGTGATGGCCGCGAACGTGTCGCGCCCGACGAAGCGCGTGGCCGCCTCGGTCTGGACCACGCGAACGCTGTGGCCGGCCTTCAGCGCCAGCCGCGTGAGCTCGACGGCCTTGTAGGCCGCGATGCCGCCGCACACTCCCAGCAGGATGCGCGGCACGGTCTCGTTAAGGTCGGATGATCGGGGTGGGGCGGAGGGGCTGCACCCTTATCGATATCGGTAAGCGACCTTCCCGCTCGCCACTTCCTCGAGCGCGATGGTCAGGTAGTTCTTCGAGACGGTGTCGACCATCGGCGGCGGGAACTCCTCGAAGGTCCCCTCGCCGAGGTTGTGGTAGTAGCTGTTGATCTGCCGCGCGCGCTTGGCGGCGACGATCACGCTCGCGTACGGCGAGTCGACGTTTTCCAGGAGGCGGTCTACGCGCGGAGAGATCACGTGAGTGATTCTAGAGCGCGGCGCGAACGATCCGTTCGAGTTCGTCCGCGGCGTCGTCCAGGCGGTCGTTGACGACGACGATGTCGAACTCGTCCTGGGCGGTCAGCTCCTCCTTGGCGGTGGCCAGCCGGCGCTCCCGCTGGGCCTCGTCGTCGGTACCGCGGCCGACCAGCCGGGTGCGCAGCGCCTCCTCGCTGGGCGGGGCGATGAAGATGCGCCGGGCGTCGGGCATCTTCTCCTTGACCTGGCGCGCGCCCTGGACCTCGATCTCCAGCACCACCGACGCGCCCGCCTCCAGCCGCCGCTCGAGCTCGGAGCGCAGCGTCCCGTAGCGCCGGCCCGAGTAGTCGGCGTGCTCGAGGAAGTCGCCCTCCAGCACGCGCCGGTCGAACTCGGCATCGCCGAGGAAGTGGTAGTCGACGCCGTCCGCCTCGCCGGGCCGCGGCTCGCGCGTGGTCGCCGACACCGACAGCTCGAGCTCCGGGATGCGCTCCAGCAGCGTCCGGATCAGGGTCCCTTTGCCGACGCCGGAGGGACCCGTGATCACGAAGACCGGCAACCCGACTAAGGTCGGATGATCGGGGCGGGGCGGAGGGGATGCACGCCTTACCGTCTCAGCATGGAGACGAGCTCCGCGCGCTGGCGCTGCGACAGGCCGCCGATCGTCTTCGACGGCGAGATGCGGCACACCTGGAGCACCTTGTTGACCTTGACCCGCCCGTACTTGGGCACCGCCAGCAGCATGTCGAAGACCTTCGCGGTCTCGACGTACTCCGGCGGAGCGAGCAGGAGGTCATGGATGCTGCGCCGCCCCCCCTTCAGGTCGCGCTTGAGCTGAGCCCGTGCCGTCCGGATCTCGTTCGCGCGCTTGAGGGCCTCCATCCGCTGGTCGAGGGAACGCTCTGGTGCAGCCACGAAGGGCTTGGTCGGCGTCTTGGTCGCTGGCGGCATGGGCGGAGACTCTACATCGATGTGAGCGCTCGACAAGGCCCAGATCGCGAATTCATCTGAACCTTCAGTTGAGGTCGAGCGCTGTGGAGGGGACTTGACCCCAAGGGCCGCGTTTGCAGGGGATTTTCCTCACCCTCAACCGGGCACGGTCGAGCGATCAGGGCGGCGTGCCCTGAGCTCTCGACGGATGCGCTCGCCGGCGAGAGGGTCCCGGAAGGACTCCGTTCCGACCCCAACCAGATCTGCGCCCGCTCGCAGCAGGTCGTCGGCGTGACGGCCGCACTGTACCCCACCCATGCCGACGATGGGCAGCCGCCGCACCCGCGCGCGGACCTCCGCGACCTGCGCGAGGGCGATCGCCCGGATCGCCGGACCGGACACGCCGCCGGTGGTCGCGCCCAGCCATGGCTCGCCTTTCCGGTGCGGATGCGGCGCGAAGCCGCGCAGGGTGTTGATCAGCGAGACGGCGTCGGCGCCGTGCTCCTCGGCGGCCTGGGCGACGTCGGCCGGCGACGCGGTGTTGGGCGTGAGCTTGACGATCAGCGGCTTGGCGGTCCGCGGGCGGACCGCGTCGAGCAGCCGCGCGAGCTCGCCCGGGTCGGCGCCGAAGGTCAGGCCGGTCTTGACGTTGGGGCACGACACGTTGAGCTCGAGCGCGGTCACCTCGTCGCGCTCACCGACCGTGGCCACGAGCCGCTCGAGCTCCTCGTGCGTGTGCCCCATGACGTTGACGATCAGCGGCACCGGCAGCTCGGCCAGCTGCGGCAGGTCGTGGGCCAGGAAGCCGTCGAGGCCCTTGTTCGGCAGCCCGATCGAGTTCAGAAGCCCGCCGGGCAGCTCGTAGAGCCGCGGCGGCGGGTTGCCCTGGCGCGGCGCCAGCGTGACCGTCTTGGTGACGAAGGCGGCGAACGGGAAGCGCTCCAGCAGCGCGTCGCCGAACGCCCGGCGGGCGGCGATGGCGTCGAACGTGCCGGAGGCGTTGATCACCGGGTCGGCGAGGTCGAGGAAGGTCACGCGTGCACGACCTCCTCCAGGTCCGCGGCGTCGACGACCGGCCCGTCGACGCACAGCCGTACGTACCCCTGCTTCGTGGGCACGACGCAGCCGAAGCAGGCGCCATAGCCGCAGGCCATCCCGGACTCGAGCGCGAGCTGCGCGGGCACGCCGTGCTCGGCGCAGATCGCCCGCACGGCCTCGAGCATCGCCGGCGGCCCGCACGCGTAGACCTCTGCCCGCGCGTCACATCCGAGCTCCGCGAGCAGCAGGTTCGTCACCGGTCCCTGGTGGCCGACGCTGCCGTCGTCGGTGGCCACCCGCGCGCCGCGCAGGAGCTGCGCGCCCTCGGCGTGGGCCTCGTCGCGGAAGCCGAGCAGCACGCGAGGCGAAGCCGGTGACGAGCCCCCGAGGGGCTCGTCGACAGAGGAGCCGCTACTGGGCGAGGCAGGACCCGCCCCGAGCTCGTCCTGCCAGATGGCCAGCGGCGCGGCGCCGACGCCGCCGCCCACGAGGATCGGCCGGCGCGCCTGCCGCGGCCTCGCGAACCCGTTGCCGAGCGGCCCGGTCAGCCAGAGCTCGTCGCCCGCCCGCAGCTCGCCGAGGCGCCGGGTGCCCGGCCCGACGTCCTCGAGCATGAACTGCAACTCGCCGGGGCCGGCCCGCAGCACCGAGAACGCGCGCGGCAGGAACGGGCGCTCGTCGTCTCCCCCGCCCCAGCGGTCCACCGCCGCCAGCATGTAGAACTGGCCGGCGGCCGGCAGCGGCCCGTCGTCGGCCGCGGTCAGCACGTCGTAGGCGCCGACCCGGCGGTGCCCGGTCACCGCGACCGCGCGGCGTCCCAGCGGCGCGAGGCTCATGCGTGCACCCCGTGGGCGTGGAGCTCCTGCAGCGAGATCACCGGCGGCTCCTGCAACCGGCCGGCCGCGATGCCGCGGACGGCGGCCATCCCGCCGGCGATCGTGGTGATGCACGGGATCCCGCGGGCCACGGCCGCGCGGCGGATCTCGTAGCCGTCCGAGCGCGCCGCGGTGCCGGTGGGCGTGTTGATCACGAGGTCGACGTCGCCGCGGTCGATCCAGTCGCGCACGTGCGGCGAGCCCTCCTGGATCTTGTTGATGCCCTCGGCGGGGATGCCCATGCGCTTGATCGCCGCCGCCGTGCCGCGGGTGGCCACGATGCGGAAGCCGAGGTCGTGCAGCTGACCGGCCAGGCCCATCACCGCGGACTTGTCGGAGTCGGTCACCGAGAGGAACGCGGTCCCGCCGGACGGCAGCCGCGTGCCCACCGCCGCCTGGGCCTTGGCGAACGCCGCCGGGAAGTCGGCGGCCACGCCCATGACCTCGCCGGTCGAGCGCATCTCGGGCCCGAGCAGCGCGTCGGCGCCCTCGAAGCGGTCGAACGGCAGCACCGCCTCCTTGACCGACACGTGACCGTTGTGCGGATCGGCGGGCAGCCGCAGCGCCGCGAGCTTCTCCCCCAGCATCACCCGGCAGGCGATCTTCGCCAGCGGCAACCCGGTGGCCTTGGACACGAACGGGACCGTGCGCGAGGCGCGCGGGTTGGCCTCGATCACGTAGAGGTCGTCGCCGTAGACGCCGTACTGGACGTTGATCAGCCCGACCACGCCGAGCGCGAGCGCGAGCGCCCGGGTGGCCGCGCGGATCTCGTCGAGCATCTCGTGGCCCAGCGAGTGCGGCGGCAGCACGCAGGCCGAGTCGCCGGAGTGGATGCCGGCCTCCTCGACGTGCTGCATGATCCCGCCGATCCACACGTCCTCGCCGTCGCAGATCGCGTCGACGTCGACCTCGATCGCGTTCTCCAGGAAGCGGTCGAGGAAGATCTCGCCCTCCGGCCGCGTGCGCTCGAGGTAGTCGGCGAGCTGGTCGGAGTCGTAGACCAGCTCCATCGCCCGCCCGCCGAGCACGTAGCTGGGCCGCACGAGCAGCGGGAAGCCGACCCGCGGGCCGGCGGCGAGCACCTCGGCGTGCGACTGGGCCAGCGCGTACGGCGGCGCCTTGAGCCCCAGCCGCTCCAGCAGCGCGCCGAAGCGGCCGCGGTCCTCGGCCAGGTCGATCGCCTCGGGCGAGGTGCCCAGCAGCGGCACGCCGGCCGCCTCCAGCCCCGCGGCGAGCCGCAGCGGCGTCTGGCCGCCGAACTGGACGATGACCCCTTCGAGCCCGCCGCCCGCTCGGCGTCCGGCCTCGCCCGATTGGGCGGCGCTCGAAACGTCCGGAGCCCGCTCGACCTCGACGATGGCGAGCACGTCCTCGAGCGTCAGCGGCTCGAAGTACAGCCGGTCGGACGTGTCGTAGTCGGTCGACACGGTCTCCGGGTTGCAGTTGACCATCACCGCGTCGCGCCCGGACTCGCGCACGGTCATCGCCGCGTGCACGCAGCAGTAGTCGAACTCGATCCCCTGGCCGATCCGGTTGGGGCCGGAGCCGAGGATCATCACGCTGGGCTTGTCGCCGCGGCGGACCTCGGAGGCGTCGGCGCGCTCCCAGGCCGAGTAGTAGTAGGGCGTCTCGGCCTCGAACTCGGCCGCGCAGGTGTCCACCGCCTTGTAGGTGCGGACGCCGTCGAACGCGCGGTCCAGCTGGCGCAGCTCGCGCAGGAACCACGGGTCGATGCCCGTGCGGGCGCGGATCTCGCCGTCGCTGACGCCCCGGCCCTGAAGCTCGAGCAGCACGTCGAAGCGGTCGGCCGACGGGCGCTCGAGCCGGGTCAGCAGCGCCTCGTCGTCGCCCGCCAGGTCGGGTTTGGCGTCCAGCTCGCGCGAGCGCATCGCCTTGGCGAACGCCTGGCCGAACGTGCGCCCGATGGCCATCGCCTCCCCCACCGACTTCATGTGGGTCGACAGCCCGGAGTCGACGCCGGGGAACTTCTCGAAGGCGAACCGCGGCCACTTGACCACGACGTAGTCGAGCGCCGGCTCGAAGCTCGCCGGCGTCGCCTTCGTGATGTCGTTGGGGATCTCGTCCAGCGTGTAGCCGACGGCCAGCCGGGCGGCGATCTTGGCGATCGGGAACCCGGTCGCCTTCGAGGCGAGCGCGCTCGACCGCGACACCCGCGGGTTCATCTCGATCACCACGACCTCGTCGGTGGCCGGGTTGACCGCGAACTGCACGTTGGAGCCGCCGGTCTCGACGCCGACGGCCCGGATGACCGCGATCGCCTGGTCGCGCAGCCGCTGGTACTGGCGGTCGGTCAGCGTCTGCTGTGGCGCGACGGTGACGGAGTCGCCGGTGTGGACGCCCATCGGGTCGACGTTCTCGATCGAGCAGACGATCACCACGTTGTCCGCCCGGTCGCGCATGACCTCGAGCTCGAACTCGCCCCAGCCGAGCACGGACTCGTCGATCAGCACCTGGCCGATCGGGGACGCGTCGAGGCCGCGGCGGACGATCGTCTCGACGTCCTCGGGCGTGCGGGCGATGCCGCCGCCGCGCCCGCCGAGCGTGAACGCCGGCCGGATGATCAGCGGCAGCCCGAACGCGTCGAGGGCGGCGCGGGCGTCCGAGACGCTCGTGGCGATCGTGTTGCGGGCGGTTCTGAGCCCGGCCTCGCGCATCGTGCGGTCGAACAGCTCGCGGTCCTCGGCGCGGTGGATCGCGTCGTAGTCGGCCCCGATCAGCTCGACCCCGAAGCGCTCCAGCGTGCCGTCCTCGTGCAGCGCCTTGGCGAGGTTGAGCGCGGTCTGGCCGCCGAGCGTGGGCAGCAGCGCGTCCGGGCGCTCGCGCTCGATCACCTGGGCGACGGGCCCGGGCAGCAGCGGCTCGACGTAGGTGGCCGTGGCGAACTCCGGGTCGGTCATGATCGTCGCCGGGTTGGAGTTGACCAGGACGACCTCGTAGCCCTCCTCCAGCAGCACCTTGCAGGCCTGCGCGCCGGAGTAGTCGAACTCGGCGGCCTGGCCGATGACGATCGGCCCGGAGCCGAGCACGAGGATCTTGTGGAGGTCGTCTCTACGCGGCAATGAAGCGCTCCAAGAACTCATCGAACAGACCCAGTGAGTCGTTCGGGCCCGGCCCGGCCTCCGGGTGGTACTGCACGCAGCCGGCCGGCACGTCGAGCGCGCGGATGCCCTCGATCGTGCCGTCGTAGAGGTTGACGTGGCTCAGCTCGACCGTGCCGATCTCGGACTCGATCCGCTCGCCGGCCCGGCCCGCCACCGCGAAGCCGTGGTTCTGGGAGGTGATGGCGATCCGGCCGGTGCGCACGTCCTTGACCGGATGGTTGGCGCCGCGGTGGCCGAACGGCAGCTTGAACGTCTCCAGCCCGGCGGCGCGCGAGAGCAGCTGGTGGCCGAGGCAGATGCCGAACACCGGCTTGTCGGCCAGCAGTATGCGAATCGTGTCCACGATGTATCCCAGCGCCGCGGGGTCGCCCGGGCCGGGAACGAGGAAGAACCCGTCCGGGTCGGTGGCGAGCAGGTCCTCGGCGCTCGTGGTGCAGGGGTGGATCTCCAGCGTCGCCCCGCGCGAGGTGAAGTTGCGGACGATCGAGCGCTTGATCCCGGTGTCCAGGGCGACGATCCGCGGACCGCCGGGGTGGGCGGGTTCGTATACGCGGGGCTCCGGCGTGGTCACCTCGCGGGCCAGGTCGCGGCCGACCATGCTCGGCTCGGCGTCCACGCGCTCGCGGGCCTCGGAGACCGGCACGTCGGCGGCGAAGATCCCGCCGCGCATCGCCCCCTCGGAGCGGATGTGGCGCACGAGCGCCCGCGTGTCCACGCCGGCGATCCCCGGGATGCCGTGCTCGCGCAGCCAGCTCAGCCAGCCCAGCTCGGCGCCGGGCGCGTCGTCGGTGTCGGTGGCCGCGCGCATGATCGCCCCCGCCGCGTGGATGCGGTCGGACTCCATGGCGGCGTCGCTCACGCCGTAGTTGCCCACGTGCGCGGTGGTGAACGTGATCAGCTGGCGGGCGAACGACGGGTCGGTCATCGACTCCTGGTAGCCCGACATGCCGGTCGTGAAGACGACCTCGCCGGTCACCGAGCCGGCCGCGCCCGCGGCCTCGCCGTCGAAGCGCGTGCCGTCCTCGAGCAGGACGTAGCTCACGCGGGCACCGGCAGCTTCCTGTAGGCCACGCCGCCCGCGGCCACCGTCAGCAGCACCCGGCCGGTCAGCCGGCGCCCGGCGAAGCAGCAGTTCTCCGCGCGCGACTCGTAGCCGGCCTCGCCCACCTCCCACTCGGCGGCCAGGTCGACCAGCACGAGGTCGGCCGGGCGGCCCACGCGGATCTCCGGCGTCGGCAGGCCCATCAGCGCTGCGCCCGCGTTGAGCTTCGCCACCACCAGCGCCAGCGGCAGCACGCCCGGGGCCACCAGGTCGGTGTAGACGGCGGCGAACGCCGTCTCCAGCCCGGTCGTGCCCATCGGCGCCTCCTCGAACGGCACCTCCTTCTCCTCGCGCGCGTGCGGCGCGTGGTCGGTGGCGATGCAGTCGACGACGCCGCTGCGCAGACCCTCGATGAGCGCCTGGCGGTCGTCCTCGGAGCGCAGCGGCGGGTTCATCTTCAGCCGCGTGTCGAGGGTCTCCAGCAGCGCCTCGTCGGTCAGCGTCAGGTGGTGCGGGGACGCCTCGCAGCTGATCCGCACCCCGCGCGCCTTGGCCGCCGCGACGGCCTCGACCGACTCGCGCGCGCTCAGGTGCTGGATGTGGATGCGACCGTCCTCGTAGCGGGCCAGCGAGGCGTCGCGGGCGATCAGCGTCGACTCCGAGATCGAGGGGATGCCGGCCAGCCCGAGCCGGGCGGACACCTCGCCCTCGTGCATCACGCCGCGCCCCGACAGCGTCGGGTCCTCCTCGTGCAGCGCGATCACGCCGCCGCACAGCTTCTGGTACTGCAGCGCCTTGCGCAGGATGCCCGCGCGGTGCACCGGCTTGCCGTCGTCGGTGAAGCCGAGGGCCCCGGCCGCGCGCAGCTCGGCCATCTCGGTCAGCGCCTCGCCGGCCAGGCCGCGGGTGACGCTGGCCAGGAAGCCGACGGGGATGCGCGCCTCGCGCCGCGCCGCCTCGCGCAGCGAGCCCAGCACCGGCGCCGAGTCGACCGTCGGGGCGGTGTTGGGCATCGCCACCACGGCGACGTAGCCGCCGGCCGCCGCGGAGCGCGTGCCGGAGTCGAGGTCCTCCTTGTGCTCCTGCCCGGGCACGCGCAGGTGCACGTGCGGGTCGACGAAGCCCGGGAAGAGATGCCGGCCCTCGCCGTCGACCACCTCGGCCTCGGAGGCCTCCAGGTCGCGGCCGATCTCGGCGATCTCGCCGCCGTGCACGAGCACGTCGAGGCGCTCGTCGAGCCCCGCGCGCGGGTCGAGGACGTGCGCGCCGCGGATGAGCAGGTCGGCGGGCGGGGTGGGACGCTGGTCGAGCATCACGCGCGCACCTCCGCGACCGGCGCCGGCTGCGCCACCGCGCGGCCGGCCAGCAGCTCGTAGAGCACCGCCATCCGCACGACGACGCCCGCGGCAACCTGCTGGCCGATCACCGCCTGCGGCGAATCGATCACCTCGGCCGCGAGCTCCACGCCGCGGTTGACCGGGCCGGGGTGCATGAGCACCTGGTGCGGCTTCAGCCTCCGCCCGTCGATCTGGTACTGCAGCGCGTACTCGCGGATCGACGGCACGAAGCTGTCGGTCATCCGCTCGTTCTGCATCCGCAGCGCGTAGACCACGTCGGCCTCGCCGAGCCGGTCCAGCGTGTACTCCACCGCGCAGCCCAGCGACTCCATCCCGCGCGGGATGAGCGTCGGCGGCCCGCAGACGGTCACCTTCGCGCCCAGCTTGGCGAACGCCTGGATGTTCGACCGCGCGACCCGCGAGTGCGCGACGTCGCCGACGATCCAGATGTCCAGCCCGTCCAGCGCGCCGAGGCGCTCGCGCAGCGTGTAGACGTCCAGCAGCGCCTGCGTCGGATGCTCGTGCTTGCCGTCGCCGGCGTTGACCACGCTCGCCGTCGTCCAGCCGGCCACCAGCGCCGCCGCGCCGACGTACGGCGTGCGGATGACGATCAGGTCCGGCTGATAGGCGCTCAGCGTCTGCACGGTGTCCTTGAAGGACTCGCCCTTCTCGACGGCCGAGCCGGAGGAGGCGAAGTTGATGACGTCGGCGCTGAGCGACTTGGCCGCCAGCTCGAAGCTCGAGCGCGTGCGCGTGGAGGCCTCGTAGAAGAGGTTGAGCACGCGGCGGCCCCGCAGCGCGGGCACCTTCTTGATCTCGCGTTCCGAGACCTCAGTGAAGGTCTTGGCCAGGTCGAGGATGCGCTCGATCGCCGGGCGGTCCAGGTCCTCGATCGACAGCAGGTGCCGCATCACGCGTAGGCCTCCTCGAGCGTGGTGATGGTCACTTCGTCGGCGCCGTCGAGCTCGACGACGCTGACGTTCACGCGCTCGGAGCGCGCGGTGGGCAGGTTCTTGCCGACGTAGTCGGGGCGGATCGGCAGCTCGCGGTGGCCGCGGTCGGCCAGCACGGCGAGCTGCACGCGTGCGGGGCGCCCGTAGTCGAACAGCGCCTCGATCGCCGCCCGGGCGGTGCGGCCGGTGTAGAGGACGTCGTCGACCAGGACGACGGTGTAGTCCTCGAGCCGGAAGCTCAGGTTCGACGCGTGGACCGCGGGGTCGGCGCCGCGGGTCGACAGGTCGTCGCGGTAGAAGGCGATGTCGATGTCGCCGAGCGGGACGTCGGCGTCGAGCAGGTCGCACACCAGCCGGTGCACGCGCTTCGCGAGATGCGCCCCCCGGCGGTGGATCCCGACCAGCGCCACGGGCCGGCCGGCGTTCTTCTCCACGATCTCATGCGCGATGCGCACGAGCGTGCGGCGGATGTCGTCCTCGTCGAGGACGACGGTCTTCTCGGGCAAGCGGTTCCTTCCTGGCCTCGCGGGACCTGGTTAAAGGGACGCCGTGATTGATAGCAGCGCCGCCCGACGTCATCCTGCCTCAGTGCGAAGGGCTTCGCCCTTGCGACTTCGTCACCGGCTTCGCCTCGGCGCGGGCGGCGCTGCTGGAGCTATCGGGCCGGCGTGCGGCGCGTCAGCAGTTGTTGCTGTACCACAGGTCCCTGTAGTTGCTCAGGTAGCCGTAGTCGATGAGGACGTACTGGTTGTCGAAGTCGCCGTTGTAGCGGACCCAGTCGTTGCCCCACCGGTCGTACCAGTAGTTGTACATCGAGAAGTAGAAACCGCATTGGTCCTGCGCCGTGACGAACGCGTGCGCCTTCGGCGCGTGGCCGAGCCCCGCCACGGCGAACGCCGCGGCCAGCGGCACCGCGAGCAGCTTGCGTCGCAACATCGAACAACTCCTCTCCGTCGATTGCCGCGCCGACGTTAGGGGCCGCGCTCAGCGGTGGAAATCGGGGTCGAACCCTGGACTTACGAGCGCGTCGCGGGCTCCAACTCAGCCTTGACGAGGTGCGGCTCGCCGCGCTCGGGAAACGGCACCTCGATCGCGTCGAAGTCCCGCGGCACGACCGTGTTGGCGAAGGTGGCCCTGGCCTCGTCGCGGACCTCGCGCGGGAAGTAGCGCGTGGACAGATGCGTGAGCGCCAGCAGCTTGACGCCGGCGTCGCGGGCGATCTCCGCCGCCTGGCGGGCCGTCGAGTGGCCCGTGTCGCGCGCGCGGGCGCGCTCGTCCTCACAGAAGGTGGCCTCGTGGACGAGCAGGTCTGCGTCGTGGGCGTAGACCTCGACGGTCTGCACGGGCGCGGTGTCGCCGGAGACGACGATCCGCCGGCCGCGGCGGTCGGGCCCGACGACCTGCTCGGGCGTGACGCCGTCGACGGTCTCGCCGCGCTGCAGGCGGCCGAAGTCCGGGCCCTCGGTCACGCCCAGCGCGCGAGCCGCCGCGACGTCGAAGCGCCCCGGCCGGTCCTCCTCCACGAACGCGTAGCCGTAGGCCTCGACCCGGTGCTTGACGGGGAACGAGGCGATCGCGTAGCCGGCGAAGCCGACCTCGGCGTGCGGCTCGAGCTCGGTGACCTGCAGCGGGTAGCCGGTGCGGCCGATCAGCGGGCGCAGGTCGCGGAACAGCGCGCGCAGCCCGGGCGGCCCGTAGACGTCGAGCGTCCGCTCGCGCGCCCGCAGGTCGAACGTCTTGAGCATCCCGACGACGCCGAGCCAGTGGTCGAGGTGGTAGTGCGTGATGAACACCGCGTCGACGTCCGGCAGCCCGACCGAGCGCAGCAGCTGCTGCTGGGTGCCCTCGCCGCAGTCGATCAGGATCCGGTCGCCGCCGGCGCGCAGCAGCAGCGCCGGCAGCCCGCGCCGCGGCGTGGGCACCGAGCCGGCGGTGCCGGCGAAGAACAGCGACAGGTCCACGGCCCGCTAGTGAACCAACTCGCGGCGCGCGAGCAGGTAGACCCCGGCCGCGGCGGCCACCACGGCCTCGGCGACGATCAGCAGCCGATAGTCGATCACGGTCACCAGCGCCGCGCCGAGCGCGATGGAGAGCGTCTGCGGCAGCCCGATGGCGATCTCCATCGCGCTGTACACGCGGCCCTGGAGCTGGGCGGGCGAGGCGCGCTGGATCAGCGTGTAAGCGGCGACGATCAGCCAGGGCAGCCCGAAGCCGAACAGGGCCTGCCCGGCCAGCACGACCGGCACGCTCGAGTCGGCCGTGGCCAGTGCGCCGATGGCGAGGACCGCCAGCCCGAGGCCGCCGGTGCGCAACTCGCCGTGGCGGGCGAGCGCGCGCGTGGTCGACGCCGCGCCGCAGATCGCTCCCAGGCCGCCGGCGAACATCAGCACGCCGGCGAACGACGGCGGCCGGTGCAGCCCCTCGGGGATGGCGAACAGCAGCGTCTCGCTGAAGCCGATCGCCGCCACCGACGCGGCGCCGGCCACCGCCATCCGGCGCAGCGCGACGGTCCGGCGGACGTGGCGGGCGCCCGCGGCCACCGCGGCGCGCCAGGGCTCGCCGGCGGGTGCGGGCGGCGGCTCGCGGAAGCGCAGCGCGAGCAGCGTCGCCGTCGCCACGAGGAACGTCGCCGCGTCGAGCAGCGCCACGGTCCGGCCGCCCGCCAGCGTGAACAGCCCGACGCCGAGCACGGGCGCGACGAGCCGCAGCGCTTCCCGGATCGTCTGCAGCACGGTGTTGGCCGCCGGGAGCAGCTCGGCCGGCAGCATCGTGGCCAGCAGCGCCGACTGGCCGGCGCCGAGCAGCGTGTAGGACACGCCGTAGGCGAGCGAGACGGCGTAGACGATCCACAGGTCGCCCCGGTCGTGGACGGCGAGCAGCGGCAGCACGGCCAGCGCGGTCAGCGGGTTGACCACCAGCAGCAGCGAGCGGCGCCGGACGCGGTCGGCCAGCAGGCCCGACAGCGGCGCGGCGAGCTGCGGCGCGGCGATGCAGAAGATGACCATCCCGCCGGCCGACGCGCTGCCGGAGAGCTCGCGCGCCCACAGCGCCAGCGCCAGCCACAGCGCCGTGTCGCCGAGCAGCGAGCACGCCTGGCCGGCGATGTAGACGCGCGCGTCGCGGTGCGCGAGCAGCCGGCCCATCACGGCGTCCGGTAGGCCATTGTCAGGATCTCGACGCGCTCTGTGCCCGGCGGCTGGTGGGCGCGGCGGTCGCCGAAGCGCTCCATCATCAGCTCCAGCAGGTCCTTGTCGAGCTGTGAGAGCTCGTCCGGGGTCAGGTAGAACCGCATCTGGTTGACGCCGGTCACCGCCCGCCACTCGGCCGGCAGCGCCTGGCGCTCCTGCAGCGCCTGCTCGGCCCGGGCGAAGTAGCGGCTGTGCATCACGCGGCTCAGCGCCCGGCCGGCCCGCGCGGTCTCGGGGTCCTCGTGGACGTCCGTGTACCGCATGCCGAGCTGCTTGAGCCGCCACGGCCGCCGCCGCCCCGTGCCGCCCTCGGCCTCCTCGACGAAGCCGTACTTGGCCAGCTGGCGCAGGTGGAAGGACGCGTTCGCCGGGCTCTCCCCCACCCGCTCGCCGGCTTCCGTCGCCGTCAGGCTCTGCTCGTCGGCGAGCGCCTCCAGCAGCGCCAGCCGCACGGGGTGCGCGAGCGCGCGCATCGTCTTCGCGTCGGTGATCTCGCGTGGCTCGAAAGACACGTTTCGAAAGATAGCTTTCGACAGGCGTTTGTCAAGCGAGCGTCACGAGCTCGAAGCGGATCGCGCCGTTCTCGACCGTGGCGATCCCCATCGTGTGGACCGGCGAGCGGCGCCGCTCGGTCGGCGAGCCGGGATTGAAGATCTGAAAGCCGTCGCGCTCCTCGTGCAGCGGGAGGTGCGAGTGCCCGAAGATCACCGCCCGCGCGTCCGGGAAGCGTCGGGAGAGCCGGTCCAGCCGCCCGGTCCGCGGCCCCGCGTCGTGCAGCACCCCGACCTTCACGCCGTCGAAGTCGAGCAGCCGCTGCAGCGGCAGCCGCGCCTGCAGCTCCGAGCTGTCGACATTCCCGCGCACGGCATGCACCGGCGGTCCGAGTGCCTGCAGCGCCCGCAGCACCTCGAGCTCCATCAGATCCCCGGCATGGACGATCGCGTCGGCGGCCCGCAGGCGCGCCACGCATGCCTCCGGCAGCCGCCGGTCGCGCCGGGGCATGTGCGTGTCCGAGATCACCGCGACGACCACACGTCCACCCCGTCCGCCTCCACCTGCGCCACGAACGCCCGCGTCCGCTCGTCCGCCGGCGCCGCCACCCGCGCCGCGCCGAAGAACTGCGGGCTGAGCTGCCGCCCGCACTCCAGATACAGCGGATACGTCTCGTTCCCCAACTCCTCCCGCACGTCCTCCGGCACCTCCCCGCGTGTCACGACCAGCAGATCGATGTCCGAGTGCATCGGCGAGTCCGCCGGCCACATGTCCCCGCGCGCCGCCGACCCAACCCTCCGCACCAGCAGCAGATCCGGCAGCCGCGCGGCCAGCAGCGCGCAGTAGCGCTCCAGGCAGTCGCGTTCGGTCTGGGTGAGCATCGACCTGAACGCTA
>JAICUS010000712.1 GCA_025935735.1 Solirubrobacteraceae bacterium
CGCGCCCTTCTCCTCGGCGTCCTCGATCAGCGCCCGGGCGACGCGGTCCTTGACCGAGCCGGTCGGGTTGTGGGACTCCAGCTTGGCCCAGATGCGCACGCCGGGCTTGGGGGAGAGCCGCTTGAGCTCGACGAGCGGCGTATGGCCGATCGCCTGCAGGATGTCGCGGGCGCGGCGCGGCGGCGCCGGGTCGGGCGGCGCGGGGGGCGGCGGCGCGGCCGCGCGGGCCTGCGCGGTCAGCTCCGCCGGGTCGGCGACGACCCGCAGCTGCTCGGCGAGGCCGACGAGCTCGAGGACGTCGTGGACGGCCTGCGGGCCGCGCACGAGGGCGAACTCGGCGCCGCGGTCCTCGGCGCGGTGCATCGCCTCGAGGATCAGGCGGACGCCCGAGGTGTCCATGAACGTCAGCCCGCGCAGGTCGAGCGCCAGGCGCCCGCGCCGCAGCAGCTGCACCGAGAGCAGCGCGCGGCGGGCCGTGTGACTTTGAGAGAAATCGAGCTCACCCTCCAGGACCACCATGGTCCAGCCGTCGCCCGCGCCGACGCGGCAGCGCAGGCCGTTCTCGGGCGGCGGTGTGTCAGCTGGAGTCACTGACGGAGATGTCCCCTGGGCGCACTACGGCAAACGCTTGCGGTGAGGCCCGCGTGCGCGCCGTTTTCAGCCACTCGCGTGGCCGGATCCGGCTCACTCCAGCAATCCCCGGCGCAGTGCGGCCGCGACGGCGCTCGTGCGGTCCGGGACGTCGAGCTTGTGGTAGATGCTCTGCAGGTGCGCCTTCACCGTGCCCGACGCGACGCCGAGGCGGATGGCGATCTCCCGCGTCGACAGGCCCTCCGCGCACAGCGACAGGACCGTGCGCTCGCGGGCCGTGAGCGCCGGCCGCTCGTGCGCCTCGCGCTCGCGGATCGCGCCCGCCAGGGTCGACTGCGCCTCGGGTGAGAGGACGACCTCGCCCGCGGCGACGGCGGTGATGGCGTCGCAGATCGCGTCGCCGTCGACGGTCTTGGAGAGATAGCCGGAGGCCCCGGCCGCTACGGCGGCGTATACGTGGCCGCTGCCCATGTCCGAGGTCAGGAACAGAAAGCGGGTGCGCAGGCCGTCGCCCGCCGCGTGCTCGAGCACCTCGCGGCCGTCGAGCGCCGGCAGCTCCATGTCCAGCACCGCCACGTCGGGCGCCGCGGCGCGGATGCCCTCGAGCGCCTCCGGACCCGTCGTGGCCGCGCCGGCCAGCTCCAGGTCGGGGTGCTGCCGGATCGCGTCGACGAGGGCCTGCATGAACATCGGGTGATCAAAGGCCACGTACACGCAGATCCGGCCTGGGTACGGCACTCCCGCGTTCTACCAATGATGAGGAAAAGGGCGGGTGAGGAATCGCGGATCCCGCTGCCGGGCGCACAGCCGGATGTCCGTGTCATGACATACCATTTTCCGGTTCGTAGTGACGGCGAAGCCGAGGGATTAGTCCTTTCGGACGGCCTCTGGCACGCGGCCCTCCCCGACAGCCCTACACCGGGTAAGGAACCTTACGCGGCCACGTCAACCTCATTTCCGGAGGCTTGCATCCAGCCCCGCTTTGGGAAGTAGGTTAACCCCGTAGGGCGAGGCGGCGCGGCCAGAGAGGAGGCAGCACGTGTCAGATCTCGCGGACACCGAAGATGCGATGCCAGGACGGCCGAAGGAGCGGCTCGCGGTCGTCGCGTTCACCAGCCGGCCGGCCGTACGGGCCCTGTTCGCGGAGATCGGCCGCGAGGAGGCGGACACGGTCTCGATGCACCTCGCCGCGCTCGAAGCCGCGGCGGTCGAGCGGGCCGCGGAGGCGCTGATGGCGGCCGGCGTGGCGGTCGTCGACGCCTCCTCCGACCACGCGGAGGCGATCGCCGTCTGCGAGGGGATCCATGCGCTGCGGCCCGGGCTGCCGGTCAGCGCGGTCTTCTGCTGCGCGCACTCCGCGACCGCCGCCGGCCTGCGCGAGCTGATCGCCGCGGGCGTCGAGGGCATCGCGGACCTCCAGCTCTCCTCGGCGGACACGGTGCGTGTGCTGCGCGGGGTCGCCCGCGGCCAGGGCGCGTTCCACCTCCAGCTCGCCGCGGGCCCGAGCTCCTCGCTGGCCGAGCTGCTCACGAGCCCGGACGGCGCGCGCGAGCTCTCCGACCACGACCTGGGGCTGCTGCGCATGGTCGCGGCCGGGCTGACCGACCACGAGATCGGCCAGCAGCTGTATCTCAGCCACCACACCGTCAAGCACCGCATCGACCGCCTCCGGCGGCGCGTGCAGGCCCGCAACCGCATCCAGCTGGCCGCCTGGGCCGGCAGCCACGAGGCGCTGCGCGAGCCCGGCGATGGGCGGCCCGGCGTCCGCAAGTCCGCGCTGGGGCGTTGACCGCCACGGACGCCGCGTCGGCCACGCGCACGCGGGCGGCCGAGCTGCGCCGGCGCCTGGCCACCTTCCAGCCCGACGAGCCGGCGCCGGCGTGGCTGCCGGCGGCGCTGCTGGAGCACATCGCCACGCTGCCCGCGGCGCGCCGGGCCTGGCAGCGGGGCGTGGGCCGGCCCGCCCAGCGCGCGCTGCTGATCCGGGCCGGCGCGGGCGGGCGGCGCGACTACGCCGCCGGGGGCGAGACGGCGCGCCACCTGGCCGCGCTGCTGCGGCGCGAGCCCGGGTTGTGGGACGTGGCGCTGCAGGCGGCCTTCGCGCACCACCACGACCGCCGCCGGGCGCTGCCGGACGGCGACCTGCTGGCGCTGGCGGACGACCCCGCGCGCTTCCTGGCC
>JAICUS010000681.1 GCA_025935735.1 Solirubrobacteraceae bacterium
CGC
Source organism: Solirubrobacteraceae bacterium (assembly GCA_025935735.1). The sequence goes on from JAICUS010000681.1 coordinate 4, forward strand.
GGCGAGGCGGCGCGTCGGCAGCCGGCCGAGCACCTCGGCCCGGAAGCCCGGGTCGGCGAGCATCGGCGCGGTCAGCGGCGTGTGCACGAACGTCGGCGCCACCGCGTTGACCCGCACGCCCGCGGCGGCCCACTCGACGGCCAGCGCGCGGGTGAGCCCGTCGACGGCGTGCTTGGTCGCGCAGTAGGCCGCCCGGCCGGGGAACCCGACCGCGCCCATCTGCGACGAGAGCGTGACGAGGCTGCCCGGGACGCCGCGGGCGAGCAGCGCGGCGCCGACCTCCCGGCACGCGAGGAACGTGGCGCGCGCGTTGACCGCGAACAGCGCGTCCCAGTCGGCGGCCGCGTAGTCGCGCGCCGGCCCCGGCCGGTTCGTCCCAGCCGCGGTGACGAGCACGCGCAGGTCGCCCAGGGCGCTCGCCTCCTCGACCACCTGCCGTACCTGCGCCTCGTCGGTGACGTCCGCCGGCCGGGCGACGCCGCCGATCTCCGCGGCGGCCTCGCGTACCTCCGCCGCCGTGCGGGCGACGAGCATCACCGTGGCGCCGGCGGCGGCGAGCTCGGCCGCGCACCCGCGTCCCAGCCCGCGGCCGGCGCCGGTGACCAGCGCGACGCGCCCGTCCAGGCGCCAGGGATCGCTCACGCGATGCGGTCGAGCCGCATCGTCGCGGTCAGCGCGTGGCCGGCGAAGCGCTCGGCGCCGGCGATCGCCGCGATGGCGGGCGCGACCCGGCGCGTGCCCTCGGCGGTGAGCCGCTGGTAGGTGCAGGTCTTGAGGTACTTGCCGACCCACAGCCCGCCGGTGTAGCGGGCGGCGCCGCCGGTGGGCAGCACGTGGTTGGTGCCCACGCCCTTGTCGCCGTAGGCCACCGTGGCCTGCTCGCCGAGGAACAGCGACCCGTAGTTGCGCAGGCGGCGCAGGTAGTCGCCGAGCCGGGCCGGGTCGACTTGGACCTCCAGGTGCTCGCAGGCCGCCGCGTCGGCCAGCGCGATCGCCTCGTCGTGACCGGCGGCGACGGCGATCCAGCCGTGGTCGCGCCACGCGGCGCCGGCCACGCCGGCGGTGGGCCAGCGCTCCAGCAGCCGGTCGACCGCGGCGGCCACGGCGCGGGCGACGTCGTCGCCGACCGCGATGCAGCCGGCGGGCGAGGTCGGCCCGTGCTCGGCCTGGCCGAGGAGGTCGGCCGCCACCAGCTCCGGGTCCGCCGTGGCGTCGGCGATCACGAGCACCTCGGTCGGTCCGGCCAGCAGGTCGATGCCCACGCGGCCGAACAGCTGGCGCTTGGCCTCGGCCACGTAGGCGTTGCCCGCGCCCACGAGCATGTCGACCGGCTCGAGGCCGTCGATCAGCCCGAACGCGAGCGCGGCGAGGGCCTGCACGCCGCCGAGGCAGACGACCGCGTCCGCCCCGGACGTGTGCATCGCGTAGAGCATGGCCGGGTGCAGGCCGCCCTCGCGCTGGGGCGGCGCGGCGCCCACCACCTGGCGGACGCCGGCGACCTTCGCGACGAGGATCGTCATGAACGACGACGCGAGCATCGGATAGCGGCCGCCGGGCACGTAGGCGCCGACGGCGCCGACCGGGATGTGCCGGTGGCCGAGCACCACGCCGGGCGTCAGCTCGACCTGCAGGTCGCGCAGCGTGGCCAGCTGCGCCTCGGCGAACGCGCGCACCTGCGCCTGGGCGAACGCGATGTGCTCGCGCAGCTCGGCGCCCACGGCGGCTCGCGCGCGGGCCAGTTCGGCCTCGCCGGCGACGAGCTGCGGCGGATCCCAGCCGTCGAGCGCGCGCGACCAGCGGCGCACGGCGTCGATCCCGCCGCGCTCCACGTCGAGCAGGATCTCGCTCACCCGCGCGCGGACCTCGCCGGTGGCATCCGGCGCGGGCGGCCGCGGCGGCTTGAGATACCGCGTCACAGCGCGAGCCGCTGGTGGACGGTGCGGCGCCGCTGGAGCGCGCGGGCGATCGCCTTGTGCTCGCGCCCGCCGGCCACCGCCGGGACGCCGAGGTCCCAGAACGTGCCGGCCGACGGCGGGTCGCCTTCCGCGACCGGGCAGTGGACGAGCGTCGTGGCGTCGCCCGCCCGCGCGTCCGCCAGCGCGGTCGCCAGCTCCGCCGCGCTCTCGACGCGCACGCCGCGCGCGCCGAACGCCCGCGCCAGCGCCGCGTGGTCGACGGCCGGCAGCGCGTTGCCCACGCTGACCCCGGCCTGGTCGCGCGCGAGCGCGTCGATCGAGCCATAGCCCGCGTTGTCCACCACGACGATCGTGACCTTCAGGCCCTCCTGCACCGCGGTGAGCAGCTCGGCCGGCGCCATCAGCAGGCTGCCGTCGCCCACCACGACGAGGACCTCCCCGGCCGGCCCCTCGTGCAGGCGGACGCCGAGCGCCGCGGGGAGCTCGTGTCCCATGCACGAGAAGCCGAACTCGAGGTGCGCCTGGACCCCCCGAGGCACGGTCCACAGCCGCAGCAGGTCGCCCGGCGCCCAGCCGGCGGCGGCAATGACCCAATCACCGGGTCGTACAGTCTCGAACACCGCCGCGTAGACCGCCGCGCGGTCGAACCCGTCGCCGCGCCGCGCGATCTGGGCGAGCCAGCGCTCGCGGGCCGCCGCCGCCTCGGCCCGGTGCTCGGTCGACACGCGCGGGGCGAGCGGCGTGAGCGCCTCGAGCGCGAGCCGCGCGTCGGCCTCGACCGGCAGCGCGCCGAGCTTGTGGGCGTCGGCGGCGCACACGTTGACGCCGATGAACCGCACGCCCGGGTGGTGGAACAGCGACAGCGACGCGGTCGTGAAGTCGGTCAGCCGCGTGCCGGCGCACAGCACGACGTCGGCGCGCTCGGCCTGCGCGTTCGCCGCCGCGCTGCCGTTGACCCCGAGCC
>JAICUS010000127.1 GCA_025935735.1 Solirubrobacteraceae bacterium
CCGAACCTCGCGTTCGCGTTCGGCTACATCAACCAGTCGTGGACGCTCGGCGCCGACCTCACGAGCCTGCAGGTCTGCCGGCTGCTCAACCACATGGACCGCCACGGCTACACCGCGGTCACGCCGCGCCACCCCGGCCCGACCGCGCCGGCCGTGCCGTTCGCCGAGCTCAACTCGGGCTACATCCGCCGCGACATCGCCCGCTTCCCGAAGCAGACGACGGCCGAGCCGTGGCGGCGCGAGCAGAACTACGCCCAGAACCGGCGCGCCGTGCTGCGCTCTCCGCTGGACGACCCGGCGCTGGAGTTCAGCCGGGCCGTGCCGGCGAAGGTGGCGGCGTAGGCGCCAGCCGGGCGAGGAAGTCGGCGAACACCGCGGTCATGTCGACCTCGTCGGGCGCCAGCAGCCACTGCAGCTGCAGGCCGTCGAACATGGCCAGGATCTGCGGCGCGACCAGGTCGGGATCCAACGTCTCGGCCACGCGGCCGGCCTGCTGCTCCTCGCGCAGCCGGCCGGCGAGCTGGCGGCGCAGCCCCGTGTAGCGCTCGGCCGTCCAGGCGTGGGCCGGGTGGTCGGCGTCGACGCTCTCGGCGGCCAGGATGGTGAACAGCCGCACGAGCCCGGGCGAGCGCTGGTTGTCGCGGCACAGCGCCAGCAGCGCGTCGAGCATCGCCGTGTGGTCGGCGATCGCCCGGGCCACCCGCTCGCCGTCGCGTTCGTGGCGCAGGTCGAGCAGCTCGAGCAGCAGGTGCTCCTTCGAGGGGAAGTGATGGAGCAACCCGGCCTCGCTCAGCCCGACCCGCGCCGCTATGGCGGCCAGCGACGCGCCGCGGAAGCCCTGGACGGCGAACAGCTCGTTGGCCGCCACCAGGATCGCCTCGCGGCGCTCACGGCCCTTCGCGTAGCTGCCCCGGCGGGGCGCGGCGCTCATGCCGCGCCAGGCTAGTGGCCTCGTCCCGGGGGCGCTAGGCCGTCACCACCGCCCCAGGTCGAAGGAGGCCACGCGGTCGAAGTCGCGCGAGGACGTCCCGACGGCGAGCTCGTAGCGGCCGCGCGGCACGACATTCCGGCCGGCGAACACGCTCAGGTCCGCCGAATCGAGCCGGAAGGTCACCGTCCGGCTCTGCCGCGGGGCGAGGCTGACCTTCTCGTAGCCCTTGAGCTGCCACGGCGGCTCGCCGGTGCCCCGGGGGAAGGAGACGTAGGCCTGCGGGACCGCCCAGCCGGCCCGGTCGCCGGTGTTGGTCACCCGCACCGACGCCGTGACGTCGTCGCCGTGGCTCCACACGTGCAGGTCGGCGATCCGCGTGCGCGTGTAGGAGAGCCCGTAGCCGAACGGGAACAGCGGCCGCCGGCGCGTCGCGTCGTACCAGCGGTAGCCGACCAGCAGGCCCTCGTCGTAGCGGACCTCGTTGTCGATGCCCGGGTAGCGCTCCGGCCGGGTGACCGGCGCCGGGCCCTGGAAGTCGCTCGCCGGGAACGTGACCGGCAGCCGGCCGCCCGGGTCGCTGTCGCCGAACAGCACCGCCGCGAGCGCGGCGCCGAACTGCTGGCCGGGGTACCAGGCCTCGACCACGGCGCTCACCCGGTGCAGCCACGGCATGAGCACCGGCCCGCCGTTGTCGAGCACGACGATCGTGCGCCGGTTGGCCGCGGCCACGGCCTCGATCAGCGCGTCCTGGTCGCCGGGCAGCGCGAGCGTCGAGCGGTCCATGCCCTCGCCCTGCGCCTCGTCGACGATGACCACCGCCGCGTCGGCGCGGCGGGCCGCCGCGACCGCCGCCGGGATGCCGGAGGCCGACGGCGGCTGCCACGCGAGGTGCAGCTGGGCGCCGAACAGCTGCGCCCTGCTCGTGTACTCGACGCGGATCGACGCGGGGCGCCCGGCGGTCAGCCGGACCGCGGCCTGCAGCGGGTACTGCGGCCCGACCAGGAACTGCGTGGCCTCGCGGTAGCCGGAGGCCACGAGCCGGTTGTCGATGTAGACGCGCGCGAGCCCGGCCTGCAGCAGCGAGAAGCGGTACAGCCCGGTCTCGCTCGGGGTGAGCGTGCCGGTCCAGCGGGCCGACCACAGCGGGCCGACGCCGGCGGGGGCGGCGCCGAGGTCGAGGGTCGGCTCGGTGCGGGTGAGCGCGGGCGCGCCCTGGAAGTCGCCGTTGTTCCAGTAGCTGGCCTGCAGCCCGCCGCCCAGCGCGCTCGCGGGCACGATGTCCGGCAGCGGGACGTCGCCGAGCGAGCCCTGGGACGCCGCGACGGTCATCCCGCCGGCCCGTGCCTTGATGCCCGCCAGCGGCGTGACCGCCCGCGCGGGGTCGACCGGCACGGCGGCCGAGCCGCCGGTGGTGTAGATCGCGTCCGTCCCCGACGGCCCGATCACCGCGAGCGAGCGCGGGGCGCGCTCGGTCAGCGGCAGCGCGTGGCGGTCGTTCTTGAGCAGCACCATGCCCGAGGTGGACACGCGGGTGGCCGCGTCGCGGTGCGCCGGCGTGGAGACGTCGTCCTGCGCCGGCCCCAGCGGGTGGTCGAACGCGCCGGAGTCGAACATGCCGTACAGCGTGCGGCGCACGATGTCGTCGAGCCGGGCCGCCGCCATGAGGCCGGACGTGAACATCGCCGCCGTGCGGCCCCCGGGGCCGCTGAGCGCGGGCACGTCGAGGCCGGCCAGCGTCGCGGTCAGCGGGTCCTTGACGGCGAAGATGAAGTCGGGGGCGACGAAGCCGTGGAAGCCGGAGGCCTTCAAGTCGCTCAGCAGCGCCGGGTCCTCGCACGTCTGGGGGCCGTTCAACCGGTTGTACGAGCACATCACCGAGTCGGGGTCCGATTCGCGGATCGCCCGCTTGAACGGCGACTCGTAGATCTCCTGCAGCGTGCGCTCGTCGACGTGCACGTCCACGCCGCCGCTGCGCGAGCCGTCCGGCTGGGCGAAGCCGATGCGGCCGAACTCCTGATTGTTGGCCACGTAGTGCTTGAGCGTGGCGATCACGGCGTTCGCCTTGGCCGCCTTGACCTCCTGCGCCACGGTCTCGCCGGCCAGGAACGGGTCCTCGCCGAGGTTCTCGGGCTGGCGGCCGGACAGCGGCGTGCGGGCGATGTCCATCGCCGGCCCGAGCCACCAGTTGAAGCCCTTGCCGCGCGCCTCGGAGGCGGCCACGTCGCCGTAGGCGCGGGCGAGCGAGCGGTCGAAGGTCGCGGCGAGCGTCTGCGAGGAGGGCAGCGCCGTGGTGCCCGCGGCGCGGATGCCGCTCGGGCCGTCGTCGTTGCTGAGCGCGGGCACGCCGAGGCTCGCCACCGCGGCCCAGTCATTGAGCGCGATCGCCACCTTCTGGTCCGGCGTCAGCGCCGCCAGCAGCTCCGCGGCGCGCGTGGCCGGCGGCCGGCCGGGGTCCCGCCACGGCTGATCGGCCCGAGCCGGCGGGGCGGCTCCCAGCGCACCCGCCGCGACCAGCGCGGCGACGGTCCAACGCATGCGCGAGCGCATGGCTCCTCCCAGTTCGACGCGCGAAAACCTAGTACCAGCTCGGTATTTCGTCAAGCGGGGGCCGCGCTAGGGTCGGGGACCGACATGGGGAGCCAGATCGGCGTCACGGGCCTTGCCGTGATGGGCGCGAACCTCGCCCGCAACATCGCCCGCCGCGGCGTGCCGACCGCGGTGCACAACCGCACCGCGTCGAAGACCGAGCAGTTCATGGCCGACCACGGCTCCGAGGGCCCGTTCACGGCCGGCGAGTCGCTCGAGGAGTTCGTCGCCGCGCTGGAGCGCCCGCGGCGGATCATCGTCATGGTCAAGGCCGGCGCGCCGGTCGACGGCGTGATCGAGGACCTGGCGCCGCTGCTCGACGGCGGCGACATCGTCATCGACGCCGGCAACTCGCACTTCGCCGACACCCGCCGGCGGACCGCGGAGTGCCGCGAGCGCGGGCTGCGCTTCATCGGCACCGGCGTCTCCGGAGGCGAGGAGGGCGCGCTGCTCGGGCCGAGCATCATGCCCGGCGGCGAGCGCTCGGCCTACGCCGAGGTCGAGGACGTGTTCACGCAGATCGCCGCCCAGGTCGACGGCGAGCCGTGCTGCGCCTACATCGGCCCCGACGGCGCGGGCCACTACGTGAAGATGGTCCACAACGGCATCGAGTACGCCGACATGCAGCTGATCGCCGAGGCCTACGACCTCCTGCGGGTCGGCGCCGGCCTCGACGTGCCGGCGATCGCGGGGATCTTCGACGAGTGGAACACCGGCGACCTCGAGTCCTTCCTGATCGAGATCACCGGCAGGGTGCTGGCCAAGACCGACGAGGCGTCCGGCGGGCCGCTGGTCGACGTGATCGCCGACCAGGCCGAGCAGAAGGGCACGGGCCGCTGGACCAGCCAGGACGCGCTGGAGCTCGGCGTGCCGCTGACCGCGATCACCGAGGCGGTGTTCGCCCGCTCGCTCTCGGCCCTGCGCGAGCAGCGGGCGGCGGCGTCGCGCGAGCTCGCCGGCCCGGCGCCGGGCGAGAAGCGGCTGCCGGAGTCGCTCGTCGACGACATCCGCCGCGCGCTGTACGCGTCGAAGGTCGTGGCCTACGCCCAGGGCTTCGAGCAGATGACCGCCGCGGCGGCCAAGTACGACTGGGACCTCGAGATGGGCACGCTGGCCCGCATCTGGCGCGGCGGCTGCATCATCCGCGCCCGCTTCCTGAACCGGATCACCGACGCCTACGCCGAGCGCCCGGACCTGGTCAACCTGCTGACGGCGCCCTACTTCCGCGACGCCGTGGCCGAGGCCCAGGACGCCTGGCGCCGGGTCATCGTCGCCGCGGTCGAGTCGGGGATCGCCGTCCCGGCGTTCACCTCCTCGCTGGCCTACTACGACGGCTACCGGCGCGAGCGCGGCCCGGCGAATCTACTTCAGGCCCAGCGCGACTTCTTCGGCGCGCACACCTACCGCCGCCTGGACCGAGAGGGCGTGTTCCACACCCGCTGGGCCCAGGACGGCGCCGAGGTGCGGACGGACTAGAAGCGGCCGCGGATCTTCAGGACCTGCCCGCCGCCGGGCGAGCCGCCGTTGTTGGAGACGTACAGGCCGTCGCGGCCGACGGCGATCCCGCCGGGCTCGTTCAGCGTCCCGGCCGGCAGCGCGAGCTCGCGCACCTGGCCGCGGCGGGAGATCGCGTAGATCGCGCCCTCGGTCCCGTTGAGCAGGCCGTTCTTGGCGATCGAGAGCGCGTACAGCGTCCCCTCGCGGCCGAACGCCAGGTCCATCAGGTTCGTGAACCCGCCCTTGAACACCGTGTAGTCGCCCGTGCGCGGGTTGACGCGGAAGATGTTCGCCGCGCCGGGGATGAACGGGAAGCCGGTGAGCTGGCTCATGTAGTAGAAGCCGTCCGGGCCCTTCACCACCGAGGTGGGGACGGCCTGGTAGGCCGGCGTGTGGCCCTGGCCGCCGGGGAAGACGGCGAGGTTGGAGACACCGCCGAACGGCCGCACGACGTCGAGGGCGTTGCCGCCCGCGTCGGCCACGACGATCTTGAAGCCGTCGAAGAGCAGGTCGACCGGGTTGGAGTCGATCGCCGGGTTGGCCACGGCGGCGTCCGGGTTGTGGGCGCGCTCGAAGCCCCAGATGTCGGCGACCTTGACGGCCCGGCGGTGGGTGATCCAGAGCACGCGCCCGAACAGGTCGGCGGCCGGAGTCGACTGCGCCAGCTCCTCACGGGAGATGTCGGGTCCGTCGGGGCCCACCTTCGGCTCTGTGGGGCCGCCGTTGGTGATGAACACCTCGTCGGTGCCCAGGACGGCGATGCCGTGCGGGCCGATGCCGTTGCCGTCGCCGGGCGTGTTGGCCATCGACGGCAGCCCGCTGATGATCCGGTGCTGGTGGCCGCGGCGGTCGACCTCGGTGACCGCGCCGGTCGCGCCCATGCACGCCGGTCCCTCGCCGCCGAGGAAGCACAGGTCGCTGCCGCCGCGGCCCGCCTCGGCCACGAACAGGTCGCCGCGCGCGCCGAACGCAAGGTGCCGCGGGCTGTCGAGCCCGCCGGCCACCACCTGCACCGGGGAGCCGTGGGCGCGCGCGACGGCCGGCAGCGCGGCCAGCAGCGCGAGCACGCAGATGGGCACCGAGAGTCTCCGCATGAGAACCTCCTGAGTTCGGGGTGAGGCGACTCTTCCAGGATCGCCACCATGTAGTCAATGGAGCTGCGCCATCTGCGCTATTTCGTGGCCGTCGCCGAGGAGCTGCACTTCCGCCGGGCGGCCGAGCGGCTGCACATGTCCCAGCCGCCGCTCAGCCAGCAGATCCGGCGGCTGGAGGAGGACGTGGGGGCGACGCTGCTCGTGCGCAACCAGCGGCGGGTCGAGCTGACCGCGGCCGGCGCCGCCTACTACGCGCGGGCGCGGGACATCCTGGACGCGGTCGAGGACGCGGCGCGCGACGCCCGGCGGGTGCAGCGCGGCGAGGTCGGGCGGCTGGACGTGGGCTTCGTCGGCTCGGCCGTCTACTCGATCGTGCCGGACCTGCTGCGGACCTTCCGCGCGCGCCATCCCGACGTGGGGCTGCGGCTGCGCGAGCTGGGCACCACCGAGCAGCTGCGCCGGCTCGAGGACGGCCGGCTGGACGTCGGCTTCCTGCGCCCACCCGGCGGGCGGCCCGGGCTGTCCATCGAGACCGTGCTGCGCGAGCCGGTGGTGGTCGCGCTGCCGGATGGGCACCGGCTGGCCGCGGCCGCGGAGATCCCGGTCGCGGAGCTGGCGGGCGAGCCGCTCGTGCTGATGACCCGTTCGGGCGCGCCGGGCCTGCGCGACGCGCTCGCCCCGGTGACCGACGCGCTGGGCGAGGACCCGATCGTCCAGGAGGTGGCCGAGATGCAGACCGTGATCGGGCTCGTGGCCGCCGGCGTGGGCGTGTCGCTCGTCCCCGAGTCCGTGCGCGCGCTGGCCCGCTCCGGCGTCGTCTACCGCCCGCTGGCCGGGGACCCGCCGCAGGTGACGCTCTCCGCCGCCTGGCGGACCGGCGACGACTCGCCGGTGCTGGCGGCGTTCCTGGCGCTGATGCGGTAGCGCGGCGACCCCCGCCGAGGAGAGAGGTTCGGCGGGGGCCGGCGCGACAGATGACGTGCGGCGGGCGGGGGGGAGGAGAGGTATGTATCCCGGCCCGCCGCGCGGTGGGGAGCCACCAAGCGTCCTACCGGAGACTACGAGAGCTCCGGTGATCTGTCCAATACTCAGTTGCGCGGTCGGTGATAGCTCTCGCGACTCAGTCATACTGACGGCGTGCTCGGCTATGAGTTCGTCCAGCGCGGCCTGCTCGAGGTGCTGCTGCTCAGCGCCGGCGCCGGCGTGCTCGGTACCTGGGCGGTCATGCGCGGGCTCGCGTTCTACTCGCACGCCGTGGCGGCGGCGGCGTTCCCGGGGCTCGTGCTCGCCGCCGGCCTGGGCTTCGCGCCGCTGCTGGGCGCGATGGGCACCGGCGCCGTGTTCGCGCTCGGCGTGGGCCGGCTGTCCACTTCGCGGCGCGCGGGCCACGACGCCTTGACCGCGCTCTCGCTGGTGGCCGCGCTGGCCGCGGGGACGGTGCTGGCCTCCAACGTGTTCCACTCGGGCTCCGAGGTGGACACGCTGCTGTTCGGCAGCCTGTTCGCGCTCGGGCCGGCTGACCTGGCGCTCGCCTTCGGCGTGTCGGTGGCGGCGCTGGCGGCGTCGCTCGTGCTCGGGCCGCGCTGGCTGGCGGTGGGGTTCGACCCGGGCGCCGCGCCCGCGCTGGGCGTGCGCTCGCGGCTGCCGGACCTGGCGCTGCTGGCGCTCGTGGCGCTGGCCGCGGTGGCGGCGCTCGCCGCCGTCGGCGCGTTGCTGGCCACGGCGCTGCTCATCGTCCCGGCCGTGACGACCCGGCTGTGGACCGCGCGGTTGGTCGCGTGGCAGCTGTGGACGGTCGCACTGGCCGCGGCCGAGGGGGTGGCGGGCGTCTGGCTCTCGGTCGAGCTCAACGCGCCGCCGGGCGCGACGATCGCCACGCTGGCGGGCGTCGTGTTCGCGGTGGCCGCGTTGGTGCGTAGATAAGACTGAGTCTCAGTAGCATGTGGCGGCGATGCGCGCGCTCGCCCTGCTCCCGCTGCTCTGCTTGCTGGCGGCCTGCGGGGGCGGGTCCGGCGGGCGGCCGACCGTGGTGGCCACCACGACGCAGCTCGCCGACGTCGCGCGGGAGATCGGCGGCGATGCCGTCGACGTCCACCAGATCCTGCAGCCGAACACCGACCCGCACGAGTACGAGCCGCGGCCGGCGGACGTGCGGGCGACCGCGGGCGCGAAGCTCGTCCTCGCCTCCGGCGACGGGCTGGACGAGTGGATCGGCGAGATCGCCCACCAGTCCGGCGGCCACGCGCGGATGCTGACGGTCGCCCCGGCGCACCTGCGGTTCCGGCGGCCGGGCGACCCGCACTGGTGGCACGACCCGCGCAACATGGCGGCGGCGGTGCCCGTGCTGCGCGACGCGCTGACGCGGGTGGCGCCTGCGTCGGCGGACGCCATCGCGCGCCGCGCCGCAGCGTATGCGCGGCGGGTCCGGGCGCTCGACGCGGGGATCGCCGCCTGCATGCGCAGCGTCCCGGCCTCCCGCCGCGCGCTGGTCACCAGCCACGACGCGTTCGGCTACTTCGCCGCCCGCTACGGCATCCGGGTGGTCGGCGCGGTGATCCCGTCGCAGACCGAGGAGGCGCAGCCGTCCGCCGGCCAGCTGTCGCGGCTCGCCCGAGTCGTCCGCGCCAACCACGTGCGCGCGGTGTTCCCGGAGAGCTCGCTGAACCCGAAGCTCGCCCAGGCGGTGGCCGCCCAGACCGGAGCGCGAGCGGACCTCGAGCTCTACGGCGACACCCTCGGGCCGGAGGGCTCCTCCGGCGACACCTACCTGAAGATGGAGCTCGCCAACGCTCGGGCGATGGTCGAGGGCTTCACGGGAGGGGCGCGCAGATGCCGGATCAGCCGCCTCTGAACCCGCCGCCCGACCCGGCCGCCCCGCCGGTCATCGCCGCCGCGGACCTCGCGGTGGCCTACCCCGGCGGTCCGCCGGTGCTCGCGGGCGTCACGCTGGCGGTCCCGCGCGGGATGCGGGTCGGCGTGCTCGGCCCCAACGGCGGCGGCAAGACGACGCTGCTGCGGGCGCTGCTGGGGGAGCTGCGGCCGGCCGCGGGATCGCTGCTGGTGAGCGGCCGCTGCGGCACGGTGCCGCAGACCGAGCGCTCCCGGCTCGACTTCCCGGTGTCCGCGCTGGACGTGGTGCTGATGGGCGCGCTCGGCCGGCTGGCGTGGTGGCGGCGCCCCGGCCGCGCGGAGCGCCGCGACGCCCGCGCGGCGCTCGCCCGGGTCGGCCTCGAGGACCGCGCGCAGGACACGTTCGGCGAGCTGTCCGGCGGCCAGCGCCAGCGCGTGCTCGTCGCCCGCGCGCTGCTCCAGGACGCGGACGCGATCCTGTTCGACGAGCCGTTCACCGGCCTGGACGCGCCGAGCAGCGCCCAGCTGACCGCGCTGATCGACGCGCTCGCCGGCGAGGGCCGCGCGGTGCTGATCGCCACCCACGACGTCGAGCAGACCCTCGCCTGGGACGCCGTGCTGTGCCTGAACCGCCGCCAGGTCGCGTTCGGCCCGCCGGCCGCCACGCTCACCGGCGCCGTGCTCGAGGCGACCTACGGCCACGCGCTCGTCCACGTTCCCGGCTCGACCGAGACGTTCGCGGTCGTCGCCCACCACGATGACTGACCGCCGCCCCCCGCGGGCCGCGTCCGCCGGGGCGCGGCGGTGAGCGGCGCCTGGCACGCGCTCGCCGACCCCTGGGGCGAGGCGATCATGCGCCACGCCCTGCTCGAGGTGACGATCGTCGGCGCGGCCTGCGGCGCGCTCGGCGTCTGGGTCGTGCTCTACGCGCTGTCCTACGGCGCCGAGTCGCTGGCCCACGCGATGTTCCCGGGCCTCGCCGTGGCCGCGCTGCTCGGCCTGCCGCTCGCGCTCGGCGGCGCGGGCGGCCTGCTGGTCGCCGGCGCGGGGATCGCGCTGGCCGGCCGCGTGCGCGGCGTCGGCTCCGACAACGCCGTGGCCGTCGTGGTCACGAGCCTTTTCGGATTGGGCGCCCTGCTGGCGTTGTCCCCGGCCTCGCCGCCGGGTCTGCAGTCGGTCCTGTTCGGCGACGTGCTGGGAGCGAGCAACGCCGACCTCTGGCTGGCCGCCGCGTTGGCCGCGGTCGTGCTGGCCGGCATGTGGCTCTCCCACTGGCGGCTGCTCGCCGCGGGCTTCGACCGCGGCAGCACCCGCGCGATCGGCGTCTCCGCGCTCGGCGCGGAGCTGACGCTGATGGTGCTGCTCGCCCTCGCCGTGCTCGTCGGCGTCCAGGGCCTCGGCAACCTGCTCGTCGTCGCCGTGCTCGTGGCCCCGGCCGCCGCCGCGCGGCTGTGGACCCGCCGGGTCGGCGCGGGGTTCGCGCTCGCGGCGGCGATCGGGGTGGGCTGCGGGGTCGGCGGGCTCTACCTGTCGTACTACGTGAACGTCGCGGCGGGCGCGGCGATCGCGGGGCTGCTGGTGGGGGCGTTTCTCGTTGCCGCGGCTGCTCGCCGCGTGACGGTTACGGCGGCTGGGTAGGGGAGAGGTCGGCCTTGGGTCGCGAGCGAGGGTCGGGTGTGCGCGAGTTCCGCGGCGGCGCGCGTGAAGCGATCGGATCAGACCACTCTCACGACGCACCACTTTCGCGTGTGGGAGTCTAGGTACGCTATAGGTGCCTAAAGTGACTCAACCGGGATAGTCGGGATTCACGAGCGATCACCGGGACCTGCCCGGCCGCCCCGAAGGGACCACTTCCCTACCCAGCAGCCGTTCGCCGGCCCCTCGGCACCGCTACACGGAGCGCTCGAGCACGACCTTCCCCAGCGCCTCGCGCCGGTCGATGACCCGCAGCGCCTCGGCCGCCTCGGAGAACGGCAGCCGCACGCCCACGACCGGCCGCACCCCGTCCGCCTCGACCATGCGCTCGAGCTCCGCGGCCGTCTCGCGCAGGAAGTCCGGCTTGCCCATCGCGTAGGCGCCCCACCCGGCGCCGACGACCGAGACGTTGTTCAGGAGCAGCCGGTTGACCCGCACCTCGGGGATGCCGCCGCCGGTGAACCCGACGACGACGACGCGCCCGCCCTCGCGCAGCGACCGCAGCGAGTCGGTGAACCGGTCGCCGCCGACGGGGTCGAGCACGAGGTCGACGCCGCCGTCGGACAGCGCGCGCGCCTCGTCCTTCCACGCGCCGTCGGAGCGCACCACCTCGTCGGCGCCCGCATCTCGCGCCACGCGCTGCTTGGCGTCCGACGACACGACCGCGATCGTCCGCGCGCCCAACGCTCGCGCCACCTGCAGCGCCGCCGTGCCGACCCCGCCGGCCGCGCCGTGGACCAGCACCGTCTCGCCCGCGGCCAGGCGGCCGCGCGTCGAGAGCGCGAACAGCGCCGTGTGGTAGTTCAGGACCAGCGCCGCGCCCTCCGTGAACGACAGCGCCGACGGCAGCCGGAAGCACAGCCCGACCGGCGCCACCGCGCGCTCGGCGAAGCCGCCGAGGATCGTCATCGCCGCCACGCGGTCGCCCGGGGAGAAGCCCTCGGTGGCCGACACGACCGTGCCCGCCACCTCGCCGCCCGGCACGAACGGCAGGTCCGGCTTGAGCTGGTAGAGCCCGCGCGACTGCAACAGGTCGGGGAACGAGACGCCGGCGGCGCGCACGTCGATCACGACGCCGCTGCCGGGGGAGGTGAAGTGGCTCGGCTCAGGCTCCGGGCGCTCGACCGCCTCGAGCGCGTCCGGGCCGTCGAGCGCGGCGATCTGGAAGGCGCGCATGAGACGCGGCAGCCTACTCAGGCCGCCACGAGCGCACGCGCGACCTCCGAGGGAGAAGCAGAACCGGCCGGCTCGGTCACCGGCACGGCCACGTGCGCGCGGACGACCCGGGTCGTGGCGATCCGGTCCTGGATCGCCCGCCGCTGCGGATCGCGCGCCGTCAGCACGAGGTCGACGAGCAGCGGCACGTACAGCAGCAGCAGCGCGACGCCGAACAGCACGAGCGACTTCACCACCACCTCGCGCACCAGCACCTGGTTGGCGCGCAGGTACTGCCCCTCCGCGTCGACCACCCGGATGCGCATGAGCTGCCGGCCGAGCGACTGGCCGCGCCGCTCGCCGCAGCGCAGCATGAACGGCACCGTGGCCAGCGAGTACGACAGCGGCAGGATCGCGA
>JAICUS010000052.1 GCA_025935735.1 Solirubrobacteraceae bacterium
CCTCCAGGAGCTCGGGCGCGGGCGCGACGAACAGCGACACATCGCCGCGCGCGTCCCGCAGCGAGCGCCCGTAGGTCTCGTACGGCCGGTAGAAGACGACGTCGTTGGGCGTGACGACGTGCCGCGTCCCCCGCCGCACGAGGCCGACCACCGTGCCCGGGAACACGACGTGCGGCCGGTCGCCGATGTTGTCGTTGACCTCGCGCCACAGCGCGCTGCCCGGCGGGCAGCGGAACAGGCCGACCCGCAGCCACGGGGTGCTGTAGGCGCTCACGCCCGCGCCGGCTCGAGGTCCACGACCGCGTGGGCGACCGGGATGTCGAGATCGTCCCGGAGCCGCTCGAGGATGCCGGTCTCGAGCCAGTTCGACCGCCCGGGCGGGAGCGTCGAGATCACCACCTCGTCGGCGCCGGCCTGGCGCAGCTCGTCCTCGATGGCGCCGAGCGCGACGCTCGGGTCGCCGACCCGGCCCGTCACCCGCAGCCCCTCCGCGCGCGCCCAGGCCAGTGCGCCGGCGAGCCGCGCGCCCGCCTCCCGCAGCTCGGCGTCGGTGTCCGAGGCGATGTAGTGCAGCCGCGACGCGAGGATCGGCACGACGATCCGCACCTCCGCGCCGTCGCGCGCGCGGCGGGCCAGCTCGGCGCGCAGCGTGTCGCTGACCAGCGTGCGGTTGGCCACGACGAGCACCCGCGGCCGCCCCGGCCGCGCGCCGCCGCCGCCGGAGGCCGCCGCCTCGCGCAGCGGGTGCGAGCGGTCGGGGTCGGTCGTCGCGACCTCCCAGAACAGCGCGCCGGCGAGCGCGCCGACGAACAGCGCGACGCCGACCAGCGGCGCGACGAGCGCGCCGAGCGCCACGGCGGCACCGAGGACCACCGCGCTGCCCACCGCGATGAAGAAGGCGTCTCTCTCGGAGCGAACGGGGTTCCGCATACGCACCCCCAGCAGTCGCTCCCGAAGGTACCGCCGCCCCCGGCCCACCGCAACCGCGGCGGCGCGCCATCCCGGACCGGTCAGCGGGCGAGGTAGCCGCCGTCGACGGCGATCTCGGCGCCGGTGATGTAGACGGCGTCGTCTGAGGCCAGGAACGCCACGGCCGCGGAGATCTCCTCGGGCTCGGCGCGGCGGCGCAGCGGCGTGACGTCGACCGACGCGTCGCCCTCCTCCTCGCTCATCGGCGTCCTGACCGGCCCCGGGCAGATGGCATTGACCCGGATGCCGTGCGCGGCGTGCTCGAGCGCGGCCACCTTGGTCATGGCGATCACGGCGCCCTTGCTCGCCGTGTAGGCGACGTAGCCGGGCGCGCCCACCGGCCCGTAGATCGAGGCGATGTTGACGATCGAGCCGCCGCCGGCCCGGAGCATCGCCGGGATCGCCGCGCGCATCCCGTAGAAGACGCCCGTCGAGTTGACCGCCATGGTCGTCTGCCAGCCGTCGTCGGACTCGTCGACCAGGGGCGCCACGCGCACGACGCCGGCGTTGTTGACCAGGACGTCCAGCCGGCCGAAGCGCGCCTCGGCCTCGCCGACGCCCGCGCTCCACTGCCCGGCGTCGGTGACGTCGAGGCGCCGGTAGTGGACATCGTGGCCGGCGGCCCGGAGGTCGCTCGCATGCTGCTCGCCGCGGTCGTCGAGGACGTCGACGAGCAGCACCGCGGCGCCCTCCTCGGCCAGCCGGCGCCCGTGCGCCGCGCCCTGTCCGCGCGCGCCGCCGGTGATCAGCGCGGCCTTGCCCGCGAGCCTCATCCGTGGATCGCCAGGTAGTCGCCGGCGGGCCGCGGCGCGGCGGGGGGCCGGGGCGCGCGGCGCAGGATGCGGTCGATGCGCCGGTGCGCCCGGTCCATGTCGCGCTGCCACTCGTGGCGTGGGATGTCGATCCGCGCCTCCGGCCGCGCGCCCTCCGCGTAGACCGCCGACAGGCCGATCGCCGAGCGCTCCTGGGCGGTCAGGAACTTCGCGACCAGCCGCGCCTGGGCCGAGTAGACCGGCAGCTGCGGGCCGCGGGGCGCCGCGAGGCCGACGAAGTACAGCCGCTCCAGGCCGACGGGCAGCGTCATGCCCGCCACGCGCAGCGGCACCCCGCCGGCGGCCGGCAGCAGCGCCGCGTCCAGGAACGGCAGGCTCGCCTTGAAGCCCGTGGCCCAGACGATCGTGTCGACGGTGCGCACGCTGCCGTCGGTGAAGTGCACGTCGTGGCCGTCGAAGCGCTCGATGCCCGGCGTGACGTGGACGCGGCCGTGGTGGATGAAGTGCAGCAGCTGGGCGTTGACCACCGGGCGATTGCGGTGCAGGTTGCGAGTGGCCGGCGCGGGGAGCCCGTAGCGCTCGGGCCGGCCGACGGCGACGCCGATCAGGCTCCGGGTCACGCGCTCCTGCAGCCGGATGGGCAGGCGCCCGAGCAGCGGCAGCTCCGAGCGCGGCCGGCCGAACAGCGTCTTGGGCTGGAACACCAGCCCGTGGCGCACCGAGACATAGGTTTCGCGCCCCGCCTGCGCAGCGTCTACCGCGAGGTCGCAGCCGGAGTTCCCGGCGCCGACGACCAGGACCCGTTCGCCCTCCAGGTCGGCGGCGTTGCGGTAGCGGCCCGAATGCAGCTCACGGCCGGCGAAGCGGCCGGGGTACTCCGGCACGAACGGGTCCCAGAGGTGCCCGTTGGCCACGATCACGCCGTCGTACCGCTGCGACCCGCCGTCGGAGGTCGTCACCTCCCAGCCGGCCAGGCCGGACGCGTCGAGCGGCCGGGCCGACGTGACCGCGGTGTTGAAGCGGATATGCGACCCGAGACCGTGGTGCGCAGCGAAGCCCAGGATGTAGTCGCGCATCTGGTCGCGGCTCGGGAACAGCGGATAGCCCGCCGGCATCGGGAGGCCCGCGAAGCCGGACGAGTCCCGCGGCGTGATCAGGTGGAGGCAGTCGTAGTCGGTGTGCCAGTGGCCGCCCACGCGGTCGCCGCGCTCGAAGCAGTCGACGGCAAATCCTTCGTCGCGGAGCACCTGCAGGGCGCCCAACCCCGCCGCGCCCGCCCCGATCAGGCAGTAGTTCCCTGGCGTCATGCGGCGCAGTATCGAGCCCAGGCGGCCCGTGAGCGAGAGCCGATTGACTACGCTTCGCGTAGGCACAGCCTACGGATGACGCTGCAGCAGCTCACCTACTTCCTCGCCGCCGCCGAGCACGGCTCGTTCACCGCGGCCGCCGATGCGCTGCGCCTCGCCCGCCCGAGCGTCTCCGAGCAGATCGCCAACCTCGAGGCCGAGCTGGGCGTCGCCCTGTTCACGCGCACGGGCCGCCGCCTCGAGCTGACCGACGCGGGGCGGCTGCTGCGGCCCGAGGCCGAGCGCACGCTCGCGGCCGCCGGCGATGCCGCCGACGTCGTGCGCCGCGCGCGCACGCTCACCGGCGGCACCGCGTCGCTGGGCACGTTCAGCACCGCCCACCACCTCCTGCTCCCCGGCCTGGTCGAGGAGTTCATGCGCCGCCACCCGCAGGTCGCCGTGCGGCTGGTGGGCGAGAACTCCGTGCAGCTGGCCGGCGCCGTGCGCTCGGGGCGCCTCGAGGCCGGCCTGGTCGCGCTGCCGATCGACGACGAGGGCTTGGCCGTCGGCCCCCCGGTGGCCGAGTTCGAGGTCGTCCACGCCTCCGCCCGCCCCGGCCGGGCCGCCGTGACGATCGAGCAGCTCGCCGTCGCCGTGCTCGTGATGCCCGAGGCGCGCTGGGGCGACGAGGACCCGACCCGCCGCCAGCTGGCGGAGCGCGCGCAGCGCGCCGGGGTCGCCGTCCGGCCGCGCATCGAGGTCCAGCACGCCAACGCCGCGCTCGAGCTCGCCGCCCGCGGCGTCGCCGACACGCTGGTCACCCGCGCGCTGGTGGAGGTGCTGGGCTACGACGGCCGCCTGGCCACGGCCCCGCTGGACCCGCCGCTGCACGAGGCGTTCGCCTTCGTCCAGCGGCGCAACTCCCGCCTCTCACCGGCGACGCGCGCCCTGATGACGCTGGCCGAGCAGCACCTCGCGCGGCTGTCCGCCTAGGCTGCGGCGCGGCGCGCACCGCTCCGTGCACGCGCTCGACACCGACATCCGCGCCTGCATCGACACCTGGAACGACGATCCCCGCCCGTTCGTGTGGACCAAGACCGCCGACCAGATCCTCGACTCGATCGCCCGCTACTGCAACCGAATCAACCAATCAGGACACTAGGGGCTGGCGAAGGCCTCGATCTCCTTCCGGAGCCGGTTCACCGACAAGACGCTACGCGCTACTAGCGCCTGCGGCGTCGATCTCTTCGATGATCGCTTGGACCGCGTCGGCCGCCTCGTTGACGTCGCGGATCTCGAAGTCGATCTCGGCGGCGAGCGCGGCGTACTGCTCCGGCCAGCCGGTGAAGATCGTGACCGTCGGCGGCCACGGGTGCTTGGCGCGCAGGGCGAAGATCTCCATGCAGGCGTCACGGACAGGCGCGAGATCGTCGATGAGGTCGCGCAGCATCAGCACGTCGCTGAGATCTCGGAAGCGGTCGTTGTCGCGCCCGTCTGTGTATGTCTCGGTGCAGGCGTGCAGCTTCTGGGCGATCTGGTAGCGGACGGCGACGCAAGCAACGTCCTCGGGCCCGTGCAGGCCGAACGGCCCGAGCGGGATCGCGGGCACGCGGCCGATCTCTTGGCCGGCGTCGCCCTCGGTCGGGGCGACCTCTAGCTGGACGGTGCCCCAGGAGCGGCCGCGGTAGGCGAGCTTGAGGTCGAGCCGGATCGCGCCGGTGCCGCGGATCGCCTGTGGCTCGGTGCGCGTGATGGTGAAATCGCCGTAGGCGTTCGCGAGCGCCTCGTCGAGGCGTTCGAGCATGTCGCCGCTGCGCTCGCGGTAGGCGGCGTCGTAGTCCTTCGTCGCCCGCGCCTCCAGCCCGAGACGCAGCTCCATGGCCACGCCGCCCTTGAGCGCGAACACGGGGTCGTTGTCCTCGTCGCGGATCGTGTCCAGCACCGCCGCGACGACCATGAAGGAGATCCACCGCTGCAAGCGCTGCTGGGCGATGCCGGTCGCCTTGGCGTGTTCGCCGACCCAGCGCTGCAGGACTCGCACGTTGTGCGGCGCCTTGCCGCGGTCTGCGGGCACGCCAACCAGCCTACGCGGCGCGGCGGTCAGTCCGGGCGCGGCGCTTGAGTTCGGCCTCCTGGTCCTTGGTGATCGCGCCTCGCCGGCGGGCGGTCTCGATCGCCTGCTTGATCAGGTGGGCGCCGAGGTGCGTCTCGATGCCGTCCGCGATGGCGCGCGCCGGCGTGACGATCGGGATCCCCTCGTGGCGGGTGACCTCGCGCTGGTCGAGGTCGCGGTAATAGAGCCGGTAGACCGCCGGTATCGCCCGAGTGATCCGGAGGTCCCGGCGGACCGTGACGTGGATCTTGGCCGGGTTGACATCGCACAGCTCGTGCAGGTCCAGCGCGGTGTCATGGCTCAGCACACCACCGCCGCGCGGCCACAACGTGGCCTCCATGTACTGGTCCAGGCCGGCGGCCGCAACCGCCGGCACCCGGTAGAGCCCGTAGGCGATCCGGTCGAGGGTGTGCCGCGCGGCCATCTTGCGCAGCCGGTCTGCGGCCACGCCGACCGCGGCGGCGTCCTCCGTGGTCACGTAGCCGTACTGGTCGGCGGCGACGTCCATCAGCGCGTTGTAGTCCTTCCCAGGCATCCCTATGCACAGGGTAGGACATTTTGACCGATCTGCTACAAGGAGTGCCTGTTGATGGGTGGTCGCACGAGATCGGTCAAAATGACCGATCTCGTGTGGAAACGCGAGCGCGTGAGCGCGCGGCACATGGTCGCGCCGCCGCCGCGCCCATGCGGAACGCGCCGCGATTTGGGGTACTTCTTGCGCCGCACGAGGCGTGCGCGCCGGCGCGTCCGGGCTCCGGGAGGGTCCGCCGCCGGCGCCCCGCCGCGGCGGCGCCGCAGCGCGGCCGCCGCGGCTCTTGGGAGCGGCAGGTTGCGATGGCCCCGGCGTGGCGGCCCGCTGTTCATCGAGAAGGTCCACGACATCGTCGGGCTCTATCTGAACCCGCCCGAGCGCGCGGTCGTGCTCTGCGTGGACGAGAAGAGCCAGATCCGGGCGCTGGATCGCAGCGCACCGATTTTGCCGATGCTGCCCGGCACCCCCGAGCGCGCCACCTACGACTACCGCCGGCACGGCACCTCCAGCCTCTACGCCGCCTTGGAGCTGACCACCGGCCAGGCGATCGGGCGCCTGCACTCACGCCACCGCGCGATCGAGTTCAAGAAGTTCCTGCAGACGATCGACCGTGAGGTCCCCGCGCACCTCGACGTCCACCTGGTGCTCGACAACAGCAGCACGCACAAGACGCCGGCCATCCGGCGCTGGCTGGCCGCCACCTGGAACGACGATCCCCGCCCGTTCGTGTGGACCAAGACCGCCGACCAGATCCTCGACTCGATCGCCCGCTACTGCAACCGAATCAACCAATCAGGACACTAGCCGACGAGCTGCAGCTGCGGGCGGCGGTTCGCGTAGCGCTCGGCCACCGTGGCGAGGATGTCGAGCATCGCCTGGGTGGACGGCGTGCGGTAGGCGTCGGTCGCGGTGGCGGCGTAGACCTCGCGGACCGGCGTGTCGCGGCCGAGGGCGCGGACGACGACGTCGTCGCGCACGCTCGTGAGGCCGAGCTCGGCGATCAGCGACACGCCGACGCCGGCGGCCACGAAGCCCTGCATGGCGGCGTAGTCGTCGGTCTGGAACTCGATCCGCGGCGCGAACCCGGCGACCGCGCACGCGCGGTTGATCAGCCGGTTGCACTCGCAGTCCGACGTGCCGGCGATCCACGGGTCGTCGGCCAGGTCGGCCAGGCGCAGGTTGCGCTTGCGGGCCAGCGGGTGACCGGCCTGCATGACGAGGAACATCGGGTCGGAGATCAGGTGGTGGCGGGTGATGCCGTCGACCTCGCCGCGGACGCGGGAGTCGTAGCCGAGCGCCAGGTCGATCTCGCCGGTCTTGAGCAGCGGCGCGGAGTCCTCGGGCTCGGTCAGGATGAGCGAGAGCTCGATGCCCGGGTGGGCCCCGCGGAAGGCGGCGATGGCCAGCGGCATCAGCGAGGCGGCGGCGGACTCGAACGCGGCCATCCGCAGGCGGCCGCCGCGCAGGCCGGCGATCGCCTCCAGCTCCGCCTCGGCCTCGTCGAGCCGGCAGAGGATCGCCTCCGCGTGGCGCACCAGCGCCTCGCCGGCCTCGGTCAGCCGCACGCCGCGGGCGTTGCGCTGCACGAGCATGGTCCCGGCCTCGCGCTCCAGGGCGGCGATCTGCTGGGACACGGCCGACTGGGTGAAGGAGAGCGCCTCGGCCGCGGCGGAGAACGAGCCGCGGACGGCGACCTCGCGCAAAACGCGCATGCGGCGGACGTCAAGCATGAGCAGAGCTTATACGAGGTCACGCGAAAGTTCATTTGAACTGATGGCCGGCGTCGTTCACCATCGATGACACAGAACCCGCCTCCGCTGCGTTAGAACAAGGAGAACTCCATGTCCGCCCTCGCCCACCTCGCTCCTACAGTCGTCATCCGCGCCGCCCGCGGATCGGACGGACCCGCCCTGCGCCGCCTCGCCGAGCTCGACTCGCGCGAGCTCCCCGCCGGCGACCTGCTGGTCGCCGAGACCGACCACGAGGTCGTGGCCGCCCTGGCCGTCGACACCGGCGAGCGCGTCGCGGACCCGTTCCGCCGCACCGCCGACGTGGTCGACCTGCTCGCCTATCGGGCGCGGGGGCTGCGCACCGCGTGAGCGCCGTCTCGCAAGCCGCTTCGGCCCGCTCGCCGCTGGCAGCCGGGCGGGCCGAAGCCCCACCCGCGTGGAAGGTCTGGACCGCCCTCTGGATCGTCTACATCGTGTGGGGGTCGACCTATCTGGCGATCCGCTACATGGTCGACACGATGCCGCCGCTGTTCGGCGCCGGCGTCCGCTTCGTGCTGGTCGGAGCGATCCTCCTCCCCTTCCTCGCCTTTACGCGCGGCGTGGGTGTGCTGCGGCCCACCCGCGCCGAGCTGCTCTCGTGCGCGTTCGTCGGGCTGATGCTGCCGGGCGCCAACGCGGTGATCAGCGTGGCCGAGCAGAAGGTCCCGTCCGGCCTGGCCGCGCTGCTGGTCGCCTCGATCCCGCTGTGGGTGATCCTGCTGCGGCGGGCGGGCGGCGAGAGCGTCCGCGGCCGCAGCATCGGCGCCGTCATGGTCGGCTTCGCCGGCGTGGCGCTGCTGGTCAGGCCGCAGGGCAGCGCGACGCTCGTGGCGCTGCTGGCCTGCGTCGGCGCGGCCGTGATGTGGGCGTGCGGCTCGTTCGCCTCGCCGCGCATCGCGCTCCCCCGCGACCCGCTGGTGTCGGTGGCCTGGCAGAGCCTGCTCGGCGGGCTGATGTGCCTGCTGGCGGCGCTCGTCGCCGGCGAGCTGGGCGACCTGCACCCCGGCCGCTGGTCGACCGACTCCGTGCTCGGCCTGGCCTACCTGATCACGTTCGGCTCGCTGCTGGCCTACACCGCCTACGCCTGGCTGCTGCAGAACGCGCCGGTGTCGAAGGTGTCGACGTACGCCTACGTGAACCCGGTGATCGCCGTCTTCCTCGGCTGGCTGTTCCTCTCGGAGCCGGTGAGCGCGCTGACCCTGCTCGGCGCCGGGATCATCGTGGCCTCGGTCGCCCTCGTGCTGCGCGTAGAGTCCAGCCGCAGGTGAAGCTCGGCATCCAGCTCCCCGAGGTCGAGCGGGTCGTCGGCTGGCCCGAGTACGCCGCCATGGCGCGCGCCGCCGAGAACGCCGGCTACGACTCGATCTGGCTCGGCGACCACCTGCTCTACGACGACCCGCCGCGCGGCCCGCACGAGGTGTGGACGCTGCTGGCCGCGCTGGCCGCGGTCACGCAGAGGGTGGAGCTCGGCCCGCTCGTGGCCTGCACCGCCTTCCACCCGCCGGGCGTGCTGGCCAAGATGGCCGCGACCATCGACGAGATCAGCCAGGGGCGGCTGATCCTCGGCCTCGGCGCCGGCTGGAACCGGCGCGAGTTCGCAGCCTTCGACCTCCCCTACGACCGCCGGGTCGCCCGCTTCGAGGAGGCGTTCGCCATCATCCGCGACCTCCTGGCCGGCGAGACCGTGCAGCGCCAGGGCGCCTTCCACAGCGCCGACCGCGTGCGGCTGCTGCCGCCGCCCACGCGCCGCATCCCGCTGATGGTCGGCTCCAACGGGCCGCGCATGCTCGCCGCCACGCTGCCCCACGTCGACGCCTGGAACACCTGGTTCGCCGACACCCGCAACACGCCCGAGGGGTTCGCGGAGATCAACGCGCGCGTGACCGAGGCGGCCGAGCGGGCGGGCCGCGACCCGGCGACGCTCACCCGCAGCGTGTGCGTCTACGTGCACCTGGAGGGCGCGGGCGAGCGCGAGTCCGGCGTCGAGCCCGTCACGCCGGACACGCTGCGCGGCGCGCTGGACGCCTATGAGCAGGCCGGCGCCGCCGAGGTCATCCTCGTCGCGGACCCGATCACCGAAGCGTCGGTCCGGACCCTGGCAGCGCACGCGACGCCAGCGTCGCCTTAGCCACGCGCTTGGCCAGCGCCACCCGGCCGTGCTTCGGCCGCACGACCGTGACGTAGATCAGCAGATGGCGGCCGGTGGTCAGCAGCTGGTGCTCGCCGGGGAACCAGTCGGCGCCGCCGCCGATGCCGTGCAGCAGCTGCGGGTTCTGCTTGGGGTCGTGGCTCCAGATCGCGTTCTGGCCGCGCTCGACCACCGCGCGCATGAACCGGAACGCCACCTGCGGGTTGTTGTCCATCTGCACCTCGACCCGCGTACCCGGCGTCTCGTAGACGCAGGTCGCCTGGCCGGCGGAGACCGCGGTCACCCGCGTGCGGGCGCGCGCGCCCGCCGCCTGGGAGACGATCGCCGCCGCGCCGCGGGCGCACGGCCCGTGCCGCGTGTCCGCCTTCTTGGCCGCGGCGCCGTCGTCCCCACCGCAGCCGGCGAGCACGACCAGCAGCGCCAGCGCCGCGCTACGCGGCCTCGGGCAGCTCATCCCCGGAGCTGAGCGGGCTGTGATCGGAGCGGGTCGCGGCCTTGATCTCCTCGGCGCTGACGTTCTGCGGGTGATGGCAGGCCGCCAGGTGCCCGTTCGCGTACTGGGCCAGCGGCGGCTCGACCGTCCGGCAGATCTCCGTGGCGTGCGGGCAGCGCGTGTGGAACCGGCAGGCCGGCGGCGGGTTGATCGGGCTCGGCGGCTCGCCCTCCACCACCGTCCGCGTGCGCGCCCGGTTCTCCTTCGGGTCGGCGATCGGGATCGCGCTCAGCAGCGCCTGCGTGTACGGGTGGATCGGCTTGTCGTAGAGCTCCTCGGACGGCGAGACCTCGGCGATCTTGCCCAGGTACATGACCACGATCCGGTCGCTCACGTGGCGCACCACCGACAGGTCGTGGGCCACGAAGATGTAGCTGAGGCTGAACTCGTCCTGCAGGTCCTCCAGCAGGTTGACCACCTGCGCCTGGATGGAGACGTCCAGCGCCGACACCGGCTCGTCGAGCATGATCACCCTGGGCTCGGCGGCGAGCGCGCGGGCGATGCCGATGCGCTGTCGCTGGCCGCCGGAGAACTCGTGCGGGAACCGGTTGAGGTGCTCGGGGTTGAGCCCGACCCGCTTGAGCAGCTCCTGCGCGCGCTTGTCGACGTCCCCGCCGGGCAGCCCGCGCAGCCTGAGCGGCACGCCCACGATCTGGCCGACGCGCTTGCGCGGGTTCAGCGAGGACTGCGGGTCCTGGAAGACCATCTGGAGCTCGCGCCGCACCGGCCGCAGCTCGCGCCGGCTCGCCTTGGTGATGTCGCGCCCGTGGAAGCGCAATGTGCCGCCGGTCGAGTCGACGAGCCGCATCAGCGCGCGGATCAGCGTCGACTTGCCACAGCCGGACTCGCCCACCACGCCCAGCGTCTCGCCCGCCTCGAGCTCGAACGACACGTCGTCGACCGCGTGCACGTGGCCGATCGTGCGCTGGACGAGCACGCCCGCGCGCACGGGGAACAGCACCTGCAGGTGGCTGACCTCGAGCAGGGCGCCGTTCGCGCCGTCGCCGTCCTCGCGCTGCACCTGGCTGGCCGCGACGCTCACGATGTCACCGTCCCCTCGAACGCGAGCCCGATGCGCCCGTCGACCTCGCGCCGGGCGCGCTTGTCCTCCACCGACAGCCAGCAGCGGTCCAGGTGACCGCCCTCGCCCGGTATCCGCGCCTCCAGCGCCGGCACCTCCGGGCACTTCTCGAACTCGTGCGGGCAGCGCGGCCGGAAGTGGCAGCCCTGCGGCGGCGCCATCAGCGACGGCGGCGTGCCCGGAATGGCCGGGAGCCGCTCCGAGCGGTCACGATCCAGCCGCGCGATCGAGCCCAGCAGACCCCAGGTGTAGGGGTGCTGCGGGTCATAGAACAGCTCGTCCAGCGTCCCCTGCTCGACCACACGGCCGCCGTACATCACGATCACCTTGTCGGCCACGTCGGCCACCACGCCGAGATCGTGGGTGACGAGGATGATCCCCGCGCCGGTCTCGTCGCGCAGCTGCGCCAGCTCGCGCAGGATCTGGGCCTGGATCGTCACGTCGAGCGCGGTGGTCGGCTCGTCGGCGATCAGCAGGCTGGGCGAGCACGACAGCGCCATGGCGATCATCACGCGCTGGCGCATGCCGCCGGAGAACTCGTGCGGATAGGAACGCACGCGCTCGGCCGCCCGCGGGATGCCGACGCGCGACATCAGCTCGATCACCTTGTCGACCGCCTGGGCCTTGCTGACGTTCTTGTCGTGCGCCCGGATCTGCTCGGCGATCTGGTCGCCGATCTTGTAGACCGGGTCCAGCGAGGACATCGGGTCCTGGAAGACCATGGCGATCTGGCTGCCGCGGAGCCGCTGCAGCTCGGAGTCGGAGGCGGTGACCAGCTCCTGGTCGTTGAGCTTCGCCGAGCCGTCGAACTTCGCGTTCGGGGAGCGGGTGAGGCCCATCAGGGTCATCGCGGTCACCGACTTGCCCGAGCCGGACTCGCCGACGATGGCCACGATCTCGCCCTCGTCGACGGTGAACGAGACGTCGTCCACCGCCTGGACGACACCCTCCTCCGTCGCGAAGCTCACCCGCAGGTGAGAGACCTCGAGCAGGCTCACAGGCGGATGCGGGGGTCGAGGACGGCGTAGAGGATGTCCACCAGCGCGCCGAAGATGATGACCGTGAACGCCGTGAACATGGCGATCACCAGCACCGGCGGGACGTCCAGGCGGAAGATCGAGTCGGCCGCGTACTGGCCGACGCCGTGCAGCTGGAAGACCGACTCGGTGAGGATGGCGCCGCCGCCGATCACGGCCGCGAGGTCGAGGCCGAACAGCGAGATCACGGGGATCAGGGAGTTGCGCAGCACGTGGCGGGTCATCACCCGGCGCTCGCTGATGCCCTTCGCCCGCGCGGCGCGCACGTAGTCCTCGTTGATCGTGTCGAGGATCGTCCCGCGCAGCACCCGCGAATAGACCCCGATGAACAGCACGGACAGCGCGGCCCACGGCATCAGCAGGTGGTAGAACCACTGCCAGGGGTTCGACGTGAGCGGCACGTAGTTGCCCAGCGGGAACAGGTTCGCCTTGAACGCGAGGTAGTAGAGCATCATCGCGCCGAGGAAGAACACCGGCGTGGAGACGCCGATCAGCGCGAGCACGGTCAGTCCCCGGTCGAGCAGCCGCCCGGCTCTCATGGCGCTGAGGTACCCGAACAGGACGCCGAGCGAGAACCAGATGATCCCCGCGCCGAGGGCCAGCGAGATCGTGGCCGGCAGGCCGCGCTTGATCTCCTGCAGCACGTTGACCTGCTGGGTATAGGAGACCACCGTCCCGCTGAAGATCTTGCCCATCGTCTTGACGTACTGGACGTAGATCGGCTGGTCGAAGCCCCACTGGTGACGGACGTTCTGGATGTCCTGCGGCGTGGCGAGCCGTCCGGCGAGCCGCACCGCCGGGTCCCCGTTGGGGATCGCCTGGAAGATCAGGAACGTGAAGACCGAGACGGCGAACAGCAGCGCGATCGCCGACACCACCCGGTGCAGGATGAACCGGCCCATGTCAGTGCTCGATGCGCACCTTCGCGCGCGGGTCCAGGGCGTCGCGGACGCCGTCGCCGAAGACGTTGATGCCGAGCACGCAGAGCACGAGCATGATGCCGGGCACGATCGTCAGGTGGATGGCGCTCGGGATCAGCCGGATGCCATCGCTGATCATCGTCCCCCACGACGGGTTCGGGTCCTGCACGCCCGCGCCGAGGTAGGACAGGCCTGCCTCGGTGAGGATCGCGTTCGCGATGATCAGCGGGAAGAAGACGATGATCGTCGAGGACAGGTTCGGGACGATCTCGCTGAACATGATCCGCGCGTTGCCCATCCCCATGGCGCGCGCGGCGTCGACGAACTCGCGCGAGCGCAGCCCGAGCACCTGGCCGCGGATCGGCTTGGCCACGTAGGGGATGTAGACGAAGCCGATGATCACGGCGGGCACGCCGAGGGAGTTGCCCTTGAGCTGGAAGATCCCGAGGTTCAGGCCGCTCAGGGACAGCGAGACGCCGAGGGCGATGGCGAGGATGTAGACCGGATAGGCCCAGATCAGGTCGAACAGGCGGCTGAGGACCGCGTCGATCCAGCCGCGGTAGTAGCCCGCGGCAGTGCCCAGGATCGTGGCCAGGATCATCGTGATCAGGGTGGCGACGAAGCCGATCTCCAGCGAGTTGCGCCCGCCGTAGAGCAGCCGGACGGCGATGTCGCGGCCGTTCGTGTCGGCGCCGAGCAGGAAGTGGCGCGTCCAGGTGGGCCCGGTCGGGATCCCCGACTCGGAGACGACGTCCTTGAGCTTGCCGTGCACCCTGATCTGGTCGGTCAGGTGGTTCGCCGCCGGCGTGGTGTGCGCGATGTGCTTGGCGTACACCGGGGCCAGCAGGCACATGATCACGATCAGCAGGAACAGCCCGCCGAACGCGAGGGCGACCTTGTTGCGGCGCAGCCGCCGGGCGGCGAGCCGGTATGGGCCGATGCCGGGGGGCGCGTGCTCCTCGCCCGCGAGGGCGCCGAGATCGGTGGTGAACTCGGTGCCGGTGGATTCTGTTGTGGCCATGGACGTGATGCCGAGTCGTCACCCCGCCCGGCGCGCTGCGCACGCCGGGCGGGGTGCGCGGCTCAGTGGCTCTTGAGCTGGATCGTGGAGAAGTCCGTGCCGAACAGCGGGTGGAACACCGCCGTCGACATGTCGATCTTGTTGGAATAGAACTGCGGCGCCTGCTGCTGCCCGTACACCGCCGCGTAGGCCTTCTTGGCGACGTACTCGTCGAGCGCCTGCCAGCGCGACGCGACCGACTCGAGCTTGCTGGCCGGGACCGCGTTCAGGAACGCCAGCTCCTTCTGGATGTGCGGGTCCTGGACCTCGCCCGGGTTCTCGTTGTTGGTCGTCTGGATCGAGTTCTT
The DNA here is from genome assembly GCA_025935735.1 of Solirubrobacteraceae bacterium. The sequence goes on from JAICUS010000052.1 coordinate 14,491, forward strand.
GTCCAGCAGCAGATAGAAGTCCGACGGGTTCGGGAAGTCCTGGTTCCAGTCCGCGAAGCCGGTCTGCGGGTGGAGCTTCAGGTTGCCGATCGTCGGGAAGTACTGCGTATCCGCGATGACCTTCTGGTGGGCCTTGAACCCGATCTTGTTCAGCAGGTCCGTGTAGTACGCGGTGAACTCCTTGCGCGGGTCACGGTTCTGGCCCCACACGGTGACGTCCATGCCGGCCATGCCGGACTGCTGAACGAGCTGCTTGGCCTTGGCCAGGTTCGGCGCGGCCTTCGGGTCGCCGTACGGGCACTGCGACGTCGGGTGCCCCGTGAGGCCGTCCGGCAGGAACCAGCACGTCTCGAGGAAGTTGCCGCCGTCGAGGCGCGAGATCGCCCGCCGGTCCAGCGCGGTGACCACGGCCTGGCGCGCCTTCAGGTTGCTGAACGGCTTCACCTGCGTGTTCAGGAAGAAGTAGAACGTCGACAGGGTCGCGATCTTCTTGAAGCGGTCCGACGCCTGCGACTGCACCTGCGGCATCAGCGACGGCGGGATCTGATCGCCCCAGTCGAAGATGTCGGCGGTGTTGTTGAGGACCTCTTCGGCCTCGGTCTGGGTGTTCGTGGCGATCTTGACGTGGACGTCGACGTGCCCGGCGGGGATGCCCGGGATCGTGTTGTCGGTCCAGTTCGGGTTGCGCATGACGTCAAAGGACCGGTTCGGCACGATGTTCTTGACCATGTACGGCCCGACGCCCGCGGGAAGCGGATCGGTCGTGACGGTCTTCATCGGCGAGCCGCTGGGGACCAGGCCCATGTTCGGGAACGCCAGGACGTTCAGGAACGCGCCGTAGGGCTGGGTCAGCTCGATCGTGATCTTGCCCGACGCGTCATCGGCCTGGATGCCCGAGATGTCCTTCGCCTTGCCCGCGGCGTAGTCCGCGGCGCCCTTGATGTACCCGGTGATGAACGACGCGCCGCCCCACTTGACCTTCAGCACGCGCTGGACGGTGAAGGGGAAGTCGCTCGCCTTGACGGTCTTGCCGTCCGAGTACTTCAGGCCCTGGCGGATGGTCAGCGTGTACTTCTTGCCGCCGTCCGAGATCTGCGGGAAGTCCTGGGCGATGCCCGGGATGATCTGGCCGCCGGCCTCGCCGGCCTTGTGGGCGTACGTGTACAGCGGCGTGTACGAGATCCACATGGCCTCGGCCGCCTGAGTCGTGTAGCCCTCCTGCGGGTCCAGGTAGTCCGGGGCCGTGCCCATGACCACCGTGATGGCGCCGCCGCTGCCCGACGAGCCCGACGTCTTGCTGCCGCCGGAGCTCGAGCTGCCGCTCTTGCTCCCGCCGCTGTTGCCGTTGTTGTTGTTGGACGAGCCTCCGCACGCCCCGACTCCCAGGGCCAACGCCCCGGCTACCGCGAGGGCGACCGCCCCCGTTGCTCCTCTGTGCATCGCACCACCTTCCTCATCGCCCATCCCTATACGGGCTCCTCTCAGGGCGAACCTTAGTCGACTCCGGGCAAACCGGGTCAACGCTCACCCCATCCAGGGAGCAATGGCGCGAAGGCGGCCTGGTCTGTCAGACGGGCTCGGCGAGCCGGCGGCGCCGGCCGGGGGCCTCGGGCGCGAGCTTCTCGGTCTGGCGCTCAGGCGTGATCTCCACGACGTCCCAGGCCAGCTTGAGCTTGGCCATGACGTGGATCAGCATCGCCGAGGGGTCGAGCTCGTACCAGCGCAGGCCGTGCGTGGCCGACCGCGGGAAGGCGTGGTGGTTGTGGTGCCAGCTCTCGCCGAAGGAGGGCAGCGCGAGCCAGAAGACGTTGGTCGAATGGTCGTCCACGTCGAAGCGGCGGCGGCCGAAGAAGTGGCAGACGGAGTTGACCGACCAGGTCACGTGGTGCTGCAGGAAGATGCGGGCGAAGCCGCCCCAGATGAGCCCGGTGAGCGCGCCGTGCCAGCTCATCGTGAGCAGGCCGCCGATCAGCGCGGGCAGCCCGAGGCTCGCCACGACGATCAGCGGGAAGCGGCGGTTGATCGCGCGCATGACCGGGTCCTCGACCAGGTCGCGGGCGTACTTCTTGCCGCTCGCTTCCCCGTGGGTGCGCCACAACCATCCGACGTGCGCATGCCAGAGCCCCTTCAGCGCGCCCATCACGCCGTGCCCGTGGCCGACGTGCGGCGAGTGCGGATCGCCCTCCACGTCGGTGTGCGCGTGGTGCTTGCGATGGTCGGCGACCCAGTCGATCACCGGACCCTGCACGCTGAACGAGCCGAGGATCGCGAACACGTAGCGGGTGAGCCGGTGCGTCTGGAACGCCCGGTGCGTGAGCATGCGGTGGAAGCCGACGGTCACGCCGTAGCCGCTCACGAGGTACATCAGGGCGAAGACGGCGACGTCGGACCAGCCGACCCAGTGGCCCCACATCAGCGCGACGGCCACGGCGACCACGACGAACGGCAGGAAGACGGCGGTGATGTTGACGCGGCGCTCAAGAGCGGTCATTACATGGAGCCTACCCACAGCCCCCGGATCGATCTCCGCCGCTCGCTAGCGATCTGGTGTTCTGTTTTGTAGCTTCGCTCTAAATGCCGTGCCGGGCCTGGCGAACGGCGCCTCGAACCGAGCTCACTCCTCGAACGGCCGCTCGAACAGCGTCGACAGCACGATCTGGGTCTGCGTTCGCGTGATCCCCGGGTGGTCGCGGATGCGCTCGAGCGTCTCCTCCAGGTGCGCGGTGTCGCGCGCGCGGACGTGGACCATGGCGCTCGCCTCGCCGGC
>JAICUS010000342.1 GCA_025935735.1 Solirubrobacteraceae bacterium
CAGCGACGTGAGCCGGATGACCGCCTGCGTGCCCTCGTGCAGCGGCGCGTAGGGCTCGTTCACGCTGATCTTGATCGCCGCCCGGTTGTCCGGCGTCAGCGCGATCGATTTCACGCTGCCCACCGGCTGGCCGCCCACGTCGACGTTGTCGCCCTTCACCAGCTGACCCGCGTTCTGGAAGATCAGCGTGTACTGGTGCCCGCCGCCGCCGAGCACCAGCAGGTAGACCGCCAGGACGGCCACCAGCGCAACGGCGATCAGGACGGCACCGCGGGCGACGGTCACGCGCGGCTCACTCCATGCCCAATGGGCCGCGCGAGGCCCCGGACAGGAACTGGCGGACGAACTGGTTCTCCGAGTTGAACAGCTCCTCGGCCGGGCCGGACTCGACGATGCGGCCCTTCCACAGGACGGCGATGTACTCCGCGACGCGCTTGGCGGACATGATGTCGTGGGTGATCACCACGTAGGCGCCGCCGTTCTCCTCGTGGATCTCCTTGATCAGCTCGCACAGCAGCGCGGTGCGGACGGGGTCCAGGCCCGAGTCGGGCTCGTCGAAGAGCACGATGTCCGGGTCGAGCACCAGCGCGCGGGCGAACCCGGCGCGCTTGCGCATCCCGCCCGAGAGCTCGTTGGGCATCTTGTCGCTGGAGCCCTCCAGGCCGACCTCGCGCAGGCGCCGGTTGACGACCTCGCCGATCTCGTCCTCGCCCTTGTCGGTGTGCTGGCGCAGCGGGAACGCGACGTTGTCCCACAGGTTCATCGAGCCGAACAGCGCGCCGTCCTGGAAGAGCACGCCGAACTTCTTGCGCATCTCGAACAGGTCGTCGTCGGACATGCTCGGCACCGACTCGCCGTGCACCAGCACGTCGCCCTCGTCGGGGTACAGCAGCCCGACCATGTGCTTGATGCACACCGACTTCCCGGTGCCCGACGGCCCGAGGATCATCGAGATCCGGTCGTCGGGGATGCCCATGTTCAGGCCGCGCAGGATCTTGTTGCGGCCGAACGCCTTGTGGACCTCGACGAACTCCACGGCGTCCTCGGAGCCATGCGGGCGCTGGGCGCCCGTGTGCCACTTGTACTCGTCCTCGGGGCCGTCGCCGCGGCGCGGCTCGGTCGTCTGGTCGCTCATCTCATCCTCCGATGGGCGCTCGCGGGTTGGCTCCCCAGAAGATCTGCGTGCCGAGCATCCCGATGATGTGCACGAGCACGATGTTGAGGACCATGGACTTCGCGGTGGCCGTGCCGACGCCCACCGGCCCGCCGGACGCCGTGTAGCCGTAGTAGCAGCCGACGAGCACGATGACCGTGGCCATCGCCATGCCCTTTATCACGCTGTATAAGAGGTCCGGCGGGTTCTGGAACATCCAGAAGATCAGCGAGTAGCCGCCGCTGGACACCTCCCCGATCTGCTGCACCACCGCCAGGTAGCTGGCCAGGAAGCCGGCGCCGATGCCCGCCAGGTAGACGAACGGCAGCACCATCCAGGAGGCCAGCAGCCGGGTGGCGCACAGGAACGTCATCGAGGAGATGCCCATCACCTCGAGCGCGTCGATCTCGTCCGAGATCCGCATCGAGCCCAGCTCGGCCACGATCCCGGTGCCCACCTTCGCGGCCATCATGTAGCCGAAGGCGTAGGGGATCAGCTCGCGCAGGTCGCACCAGGCGGCGAAGACGCCGGCGTAGGCCGGCGCGCCGGTGGAGCGGTTGAAGTAGGCGGCCTCGATGCCGCACTGAAGCCCGATGATGAACGTCAGGCCCCAGATGACCAGCGTGCTGGACAGGATCAGCACGCCGGACTGGCGCAGGGCCTCGCCGAAGTACCGGAAGACCTTGAGGCCGAAGACCTCCTTGCAGACCGTCCCGCAGAAGCGCAGGATCTCCCCGAAGGAGGCGAGCCAGTCGCGCGGGATCGCGAGCCAGCCGTTCACTTGATGTTGAGGATGTCGGGGTGGGTGGCCAGCAGCGTCTGCGTGAACACGTAGTTGAACGCGAACACGCCGAGGGTGGCGATGACCACGGCCTGGTTGACCGAGCGGCCGACGCCCTCCGCGCCGCCGGACGCCGTCATGCCCTTGTAGCAGCAGACGATGGCGATGATGGCGCCGAACAGCGTGCACTTCAGCACCGAGCCCCAGAGGTCGGGGATGTCCGCGTTGGAGAGCAGCGTGGCGAAGAACGGGCCGACCGGCTGGTGGTTGACCCCGTTGGCCACCAGGCCGCCGAACAGGCCGAACAGGATCGCGTAGATGTCGAACAGGCCGGTGACGATCATCAGCGAGAGGAAGCGCGGGACGACGAGGTTCTTCACCGGGTCGACGCCCAGCACCTGCAGCGCGTCGAGCTCCTCGCGGATCTTGCGGGCGCCGAGGTCGGCGGTGATGGCCGTGCCGGCCACGCCGGCCACCACGATCGCGGTCACGAACGGCGCGAACTCGCGGATGGAGGCCAGCACGAAGAAGCCGCCCAGGCGGTCATTGGCGCCGAACAGCGTGAGGAAGTTGGACGCCTGCAGTCCCGGCGCGGCATAGCCGAACGCGATGGTCGAGATCATCAGCGGGAACCAGCACAGCCGCAGCGCGAACAGGAACTGCTGGACGAACTCGCCGCCGTAGGGGTACGGCGGCTTGAGGGCGGACATGATCGTCTTCCCCGTGAGGATCATCATGTCGCCCACTTCCTCCAGCAGGCCCTTGGCCGGAAGGAATGCGCGATCGGCGAAGTTGCGAACCAAGTAGCTCTCCCCTAAACCCCGAGGGGGCGCGGCCTCACGGCTCCGACGCTCCGCCTTTTACGGGCAACAGGCGCGAAGGTTATGCCACCGCCCGTCTATGCCTCAAACGGGAACCGTCGCGATTACTTGCGCAGACGGGCCAGCATCACGACGTCGACCCGGCGGCCGCGCTCGTGGTTGCGGGAACGCATGATCCCCTCCTGGGTGAACCCCAGGCGCTCGGCGAGCGCCCGGGCGGCCCGGTTCTCGGGCGTGGTGGTGATCTCGATGCGCTCCAGCTCGAGCGCCGCGAACGCCCAGTCCACCAGCAGCGCCACCGCGGCGCGGCCGGCGCCGCGGCCGCGGGCGGCGGGGACGAGCCAGTAGCCGATCTCGGCGCGTTGGTGACGCCACGCGACGGTGTGCAGCATCACGTGGCCGAGGAAGGGCCGCTTCGTGGCGTCCGTGACGGCCAGCCCGAGGAACTCGCCGCGGGCGCGCAGCGCCGGCTGCCGCGCGATGAAGCGACGCACCGAGATCTCCGTCGGGTCCTCCTCGGCCCCGATGCTCACGCCCAGCCCCGGGTCGTCCCTGAAGGCCGCGGCGAACGCCCCGGCGTCGCGGGCGCGCAGCCGGCGCAGCGCGACGCCGTCGGCCGCCAGGCCGTCGGGCACGGGGAGCGAGGGCATCAGCGGGCGAGCCTAGCCACACGGCGTGGGAGCGCCGCCGAGCGGGTATGGTGGCCCACCCGATGAGACGAGCGCTCGTGGTGGCTTCGCTCGCCCTGCTGGCGGGCGGCTGCGGCGGCGGTCCGCGCCAGGACGCCGACGAGCCCTCCGGCACGTTCAAGGTCGAGATCGTGCGCGCGTCGTTCCCGCACCGCCAGCACATCGCCGAGCCGGTGGTCCTGCGCCTGCGGGTGCGCAACGCCGACCGCCGCTCGCTGGCCAACGTGGCGGTCACGGTGCTCACCCGCGGCGGCCCCGGCACCGCGTCGGCGGCGTTCGGGCAGCGTTCCGCGCCCGGCACCACGCAGCTCGCGGACTCGCTGCGGCCGATCTGGGTGCTCGACCGCGGGCCGCTGGGCGGGGAGACCGCGGACGCGAGCGTGTGGGACGCGGGGCCGCTGTCCCCCGGCCAGGAGAAGACGCTGACGTGGCGGCTGGTCGCCGCCAAGGCGGGCACCTACTCGATCCGCTATCGCGTCTTCCCCGGCCTGACGGGCAAGGCGAGGGCCGCCCGCGGGCACACGACCGGGGTCTTCCGGGTGCGGATCGTCGACCGCCCGGTGGCGGCGCACGTCGGCGCCGACGGCCAGGTCATCCGCGGCCCGTTGCCGGGCACCAAGGGCAACTAGGCGATCCGGGCGATCTCCAGGCCGGCCAGGTCGCCGCCGGCCTGGACGACGGCCTCGCCCACCCGGGCCATACGGCGCGCGGTGGCGGCGCTCGGCGCGCCGTGCAGGACGAGCACGGGCACGAGCTCAAGGGGGCGGGTGATCACGCGGGTCTGCGCGGAGGCCGGCAGCAGGCCCACCCGCACGCGCTCGCTCCGCTGGCCCTCCAGCACGTCCGCGGCGTGCACCGTGTCCTGCCCGGCCCAGCGGCGGGCCAGGGCGAAGTGCGCCGCCAGCTGCGCCGGCGCCCAGCCGGTGCGGCGGGCGTCCGCGCCGTCGCGCGCGGCGATGACCAGGACGCGGCCCTCGGCGTCGATGGCCAGCGCGTCGATCCGGTCGGTGAACGGGGGGACGGCCCAGCGGACGCCCTCGGCGCGCAGGCCGGCCACGGCGGCGTCGAGCGGGATGCGGGCGGCGGCCAGCGCGGGCCTGGGCGCGGCGATCTGCGCGTGGCGGGCGACGACGGTCATCTCGTCGCCGGGGGCGGGCCACGGCTGCGGGCGGGTGGCGGCGATCGCCTGATCGAGCTCGGCGCCGCCGCGGACGCGCAGCGTCGGCCGGCCGTCGCGGGTGAGGCGCACCTCGGCCACCCGCGCGGTGCCGGCGTAGACGTCGGCGGAGCGCCGGCGCAGCTGCAGGTCCAGGCCGTCGCCGGCCAGGACGCGCTCGGTCACCCAGCGGAGCGGGCCGCCGGGCGCCAGCGCCGCGAGCAGCGGCTCGGCGGCGCGGTCGTCGTACGCGAGATCGTCCATCGACGCCCGCATACGGTACGGGCGGCGGCCGGCGTCACCGCCGGCCGCGCACCGCGGTTCAGGCCGGCTTAGATCGCCTGGACGTTGACGGCCTTGGGGCCCTTCGGGCCGGCCTCGGCCTCGTAGGACACCCGCGCGCCCTCACGGAGCGTGCGGAAGCCGTCGGACTGGATCCCCGAGTGGTGCACGAACAGGTCAGCGCCCTGCTCGTCGGGGGTGATGAAGCCGAAGCCCTTGTCGTCGTTGAACCACTTCACGGTTCCTGTTGCCATCTGATGGCCCTCCACGAATGGATCTAGTGCTGCGCTTCGCGGAGGTGCTGTTGAGGCGACGACTGCGGTGCGGCACTGCGTTGCGCCGGGTTACACCCCGGCCGGACGCGCGCACGGTAGCACGGTCAGCCGATTGACACACGCTCGCACCCGGAGAGTCGGTCCGCGCGGTCGGCCTTGACCGAGTCCCGGCCGGGGCCGCAGCGCACCACATCCCGGTGCCGGTCGCGGGCGTCGATGGCGTCGTTGCCGGCGCCGCCGTCGATGCGATCGCGGCCGGATCCGCCGTCGATCCGGTCGTTGCCGGACCCGCCGTCGATGGTGTCGTTTCCCGACCCGCCGTCGATCATGTCGCGGCCGCTGCCGCCGTCCAGGCGGTCGCTCCCGCTGCCGCCGCGCACGCGGTCGTCGCCCGATCCCGCGTCGATGCGGTCCCGGCCGGCCCCACCGGAGACGGTGTCGCGGCGAGCGCCCGAGTCGATCTGGTCGTTGCCGGCGCCGCCGTCGATCCGGTCGTTGCCGGTCTCGGAGGCGATCAGGTCGTCCCCGGCGCCGCCGTAGAGCTTGTCCGAGCCCGGACCCGTGGCGATCCAGTCGTCGCCGCCCTCGCCGTAGATCGTGTCCCCGCCGGTGCCGCCGTCGATCTCGTCGCCGTCGGGACCGCCGTGGACCACGTCGTTGCCCGGCCCGGCCGAGAGCGAGTCCACGCCCGCGCCGCCGTCGATCCTGTCGTTGCCCCGCCCGCCGAGGATCTCGTCGTCGCCGTCGTCGCCGCTGATGACGTCCGCGCCCCCGGTGCCGTCGTCGCGGTCCGAGCAGCTCGTCGGCACCACCGCCCCGGGCAGGCAGAACCCGTCGCCCTCGATCCGGTCGTCGCCCAGCCCGCCGTCGATCCGGTCCGGCCCCCCGAGCCCGAAGATCGAGTCGTCCCCGCCCTTGCCGGAGATCGCGTCCGCCCCGGGCGTGCCGACCAGGAAGTCACTCAGGTCAGTGCCCTCGATGTCCGCCAGCGCGGGTGCCGCGGCGGCGAGCATCCACGCGGCCGCCGCGGCCAGGATCCAACGACGCGTCATGCAGGCATCGAAACCCAGGATGGCGGGGGAAGGTGCGGTGGCTGCGTGTGGCCGCGTGCCAGGGCCGGCGAACTGCCTGCTGGGTAGGGCGGTGGTCCCTTCGGGTGGCCCGGGCGGGCCGGGTGATCGGTTTCCAATTCCGACCGCTGGGGCTGGGCTTTTCTAGTCGCAGTCTGCGCGACTCAAATAGCGCACGTGAAAGTAGTCCATCAGATCGCTGTGCGGTTCTGATCGGTTCTCGCGTCGTGCGCGGCCAAACACACGCACTCGATCCTCGCGGCCGACCCAAGGCCGACCTCCCCCCTACCCAGCAGGCAGTTCGCCAGGCCCTCCAGAAACGCCTCACCGAGGCAAGCGCGGCGCGATGATCCGGTACGCCTTCAGGCCCAGCCCGAGCCGCTCGCGGTCCTCGGACAGCAGCGGGTCCAGCCCGCACAGCTCCTTCACGCGCTCCAGCCGGTAGGCGACGGTGTGCCGGTGGGCGTAGATCGCGGCG
>JAICUS010000395.1 GCA_025935735.1 Solirubrobacteraceae bacterium
GCACCCCCCTCGTCCACGTGCGCAGCGGCGCGCCGTCGACCGAGAACGTCACCCGGTTCGCCGCCCAGGCGATGGCGTAGTCGTGGAAGCCGGCGGTGGGGTCGAAGCCGAGCGCGCGGCGCTCCGTGTGCGTCTCCCGCCCGCCGGCGTACGTCGTGAACATGACCGTGCCGGACGCGTCGTCGAGGATCTCGATGTCGATCTCGCCCGCCAGGTCGGGGCGGCGAGGAGGCGGCGCGTGTCACTCGGATCGGGCCACGCGCCGGCGCCCGCGAGGCTTGGGGGCGTCGCCTGCGACATTCGTCTGCGCCGCCAGCCGCACCGCGACGGCCACGAGCGCGATCCCCACGACGAGGGCCGCGCTCAGCGACTCGCCGAGGAACACCACGCCGAGCACCGCCGCCAGGACCGGGACGGCGAACAGCCATGTGCTCACCACGCTCGCCTCGCCGCGGCGCAGGAGCTCACTCCACAGCATCCAGGCCATCGCCGAGCCGCACAGGCCGGCGAACAGGATGCACTCGACGAGCTTGGCCGACAGCGCCGGGAACGGCTCGGCCGCCGCGGCGGTGGCCAGCAGCAGTGGCGCGGCGACGAGGTGCTGGCCGACGACGAGCGGGATGACCGGCTCGGCGCTCGCGCTCGTCACGAGCGCCGCGGCGCTCCACGCCACGGCGGCGGCGATCAGCAGCAGCACGCCGCCCGCCGACGCCGCCGCGCTCTGGTGCAGCCCGACGACGGCCACGCCGGCGAAGCCCAGCAGGACGGCCGCGATCCGCCGGTGCGTCAAGCGCTCGCCCAGCACCGGCCCGGAGGCGAGCACGACGAGCACGGGCTGCAGGTAGATGATCGCCGCGGCCGCGCCGGCCGTCACGGTGCGCAGCCCGGCCACCTGCAGCCCGATGAACGCGTACTGGTTGAGCAGCCCCAGCACGACCACCGTGGCCAGCCCGCGCCGGCCCAGCCGCAGCACGCGCGGGGCGAGCCACGACAGCGCCACCGCCGCCACCCCGCACCGGCCCGCCGCCACCCACAGCGGCGGCGCGACCTCGAGCGCCAGTCGCTGCACGACGAACATGGCGGCCCACACCGAGCACAGCACGACCGCCATCGCCCGCGTCCCGGTCATCCGCGTCGCGAGCACGCCGTCACTCTGGCACGCCGGCGCCCAGCCTGTAGATTGCGCGGTGGCATGCGTCCTTCCCCGGCGTCGATCGCGCCGGAGCTTCCCGGAAGGCCGAACGACACAGCCGGAGGTCGCATGAGCAACGTCACCGCTCCTCCACCCACCGCGCCATCGCTGGTGCCGGATCGGGAGCACGCGCTCGCAAAGGATGTGCTCGGCCTCCCTCAAGTGCTGTTCTGCATCGTCACGGGCGCGGCGCCGATCGCGGCGATGCTCTTCAACGTCCCCGTCGCCGTGTCCGGCGGCGGCTATGCGGTGCCGGCGGCGTTCATCCTCGCGACGATCTCGCTGACCATCTTCTCGACGGGCTACATCGAGATGGCGCGCCGGGTGACCGCGGTCGGCGGCTTCTACACGTTCATCACCCGCGGCCTGGGCTCCGTTCTGGGTCTGGGCTCCGGCTATCTGATCGCGTTCTGCTACGTGATCTTCGCCGCCGCCGTGACCGGCGTCGGCAGCTACTTCGCCTCGACGTCGATCGACCTCTGGTTCCACGTGAACATCACGGCCTGGGTCTACGAGATCGTCTTTTTGGCGCTGATGACCGGCTTCGCCTGGTTCCACATCGAGCTCACCGCGAAGATCCTCGGTGTCGCGCTGGTCTCCGAGGTGCTCGCCTGCCTCGTCCTGGCCGGCGGGGTCATCGTCCACGGCGGCGGGCCCGACGGCTTCAGCGGGTCGCCGCTGAACCCGGGCGACCTGTTCAACAACAGCGCCGCCATCAAGGCGTTCGGCGCGGCGGCGGTGGGCGTCGCGCTGTTCGGCGCGTTCTGGTCGTGGGTGGGCTTCGAGATGGCGCCGAACTACGCCGAGGAGTCGCGCGAGCCACACAGGATCGCCAAGCAGGCGCTGTATGGCTCGGTGATCGGCCTCGGGCTGTTCTACATCCTGATCTCGTACGTGTTCGTGAGCGGCTGGGGCCTCAACGGCTCGGCGCAGGCGGTCAAGGACCAGTACGCCGGCAAGTTCGCGTCGGCCTTCTACCCCCTGACCGACAAGTTCGTCGGCCACTGGTTGACCACGGTCTTCCAGTTGCTGATCATCACGAGCTCGTTCGCCTGCGCGATGGCCTTCTACAACACGGGCTCGCGCTACATCTTCTCGCTCGCCCGCGAGAACCTGCTGCCGCGGGCGCTCGGCCGCACGCATCCGACCCAGCTGGGGCCGGTCAACGCGTCGATGCTGGTGACCGCGATCGTCGCGGTCTACATGCTGGCGTTCACCATCTACGACTCGAGCACGGAGGCGGCGCTGCTCAAGCTCGGCACCTGGACGCCGCTGATGGGCGTGCTCGGCATCCTCGCCGTGCAAGGCCTGTGCAGCGTGGCGATCATCCGCTATTTCCGCACGCACGAGATCGCGGCCTTCCACCCCGTCAAGACGCTGCTCGCGCCGTTCATCGGCTTCCTCTCGATGGCCGGCGCGTGCTACCTGCTGATCAAGAACCGAGCACTGCTCTCCGGGGCCGGCGACGCGATGTACGTCAAGCTCATCCCCTGGGTCGTGCTGGCGGTATTCGTGATCGGCTGCGCCACGGCGCTGTGGATGCGCAGCAGCTCCGCGGACCGCTATCGCAAGATCGGGCGCTTCGTGCGCGAGGAGGACGTCGAGGCTCAGGAGGCGACGCCATGACGATGCTGGACGATCCGCGGGTGACCCACCCGCTGGAACCGCTGAGCGCCGAGGAGGTGTCGGCGGCTTCCTCGATCCTGAAATCCGAGAAGGGCCTGGAGGGCACCGCGCGCTTCGTCTTCGTCACCCTGCACGAGCCACCCAAGGCGGCCGTGCAGGCCGGCGAGGCCGTGCCACGCGAGGCGTTCGTCGTGCTCTACGAGCGCTCTGAGCGGGCCACCTACGAGGCGGTGGTGTCGCTGACCGACCGCCGCGTGGTCGCGTGGAAGCACGTCGAGGGCGTGCAGCCGCAGATCATGTGGGAGGAGTTCATGGCCTGCGAGGAGGCCGTGCAGGCCGACCCGCAGTGGCAGGAGGCGGTGCGCCGGCGCGGCATCGAGGACTTCTCGCTGACCATGGTCGACCCGTGGGCCTCCGGCTACACGGGCGAGCGCGACGCGGCCACCGAGCGGCGCATCCTGCGGCCGCTCACCTGGGTGCGCTCGGAGCCCGGCGACAACGGCTACGCCCGGCCGCTCGAGGGGCTGGTCTGCGAGTTCGACCTGGACGAGATGCGGGTCGTCAATGTCGAGGATCACGGGGTCGTCCCGCTGCCGCCGAAGGCCGGCAACTACACACCGGAGCGGGTGGGTGCGGCGGACAACGTCCCGCGCTTCGAGATGCCGCGCGTCGACGTCAAGCCGATCGAGATCACCCAGCCCGAGGGGCCGAGCTTCGAGGTCGACGGACACCACGTGCGCTGGCAGAAGTGGCAGCTGCGGATCGGCTTCACGCCGCGCGAGGGGCTCGTGCTGCACGAGGTCGGCTACGAGGACCGCGGGACGCTGCGGCCGATCATCTACCGCGCCTCGCTGGCCGAGATGTACATCCCGTACGGCGACCCGTCGCCCACGCACCGGATCAAGAACGTGTTCGACATGGGCGAGTACGGCGTCGGCTGGCTGTGCAACCCGCTCGAGCTGGGCTGCGACTGCCTGGGCGAGATCCGCTACTTCGACGGCGTGGTCAACGACCAGGACGGCGAGCCGATGGTCATCCCCAACGCGATCTGCATGCACGAGGAGGACGTCGGCATCAGCTGGAAGCACACCGACTTCCGCACCGAGGACGTGGAGGTCCGGCGGCTGCGCCGGCTGGTGATCTCGACGATCGCCACCGTGGGCAACTACGAGTACGGGTACTTCTGGTACCTCTACACCGACGGCTCGATCGAGTACGAGGTCAAGCTCACCGGCGTCGTCTCGACCGGGACGCTCGCCGACGGCGAGCGGCCGAAGCACGGCACGGTGATCGCGCCGAACCTCTACGCGCCCCACCACCAGCACTTCTTCTGCGTGCGGCTCGACATGGCGGTCGACGGCAACGACAACACGGTCGTGCAGGTGGACTCGGTGCCCTCGCCGCCCGGCCCGGAGAACCCGATCGGCAACGCGTGGACCACGCAGCGCACGGTCTATGCCTCCGAGGGCGAGGCGCGCGCGCAGATCGACCCGCTGCACGGGCGCTACTGGCGCGTCGAGAACGCCGGCAAGGTGTCCGAGGTGGGCGACCCGGTGGCCTACAAGCTGATGCCGGGCGACAACGTGGCGCCGATGTTCTCGCCGGACTGCCGCTTCGCCCAGCGCGGCGGCTTCACGGCCAACCACGTGTGGGTGACGCGCTACGACGCGGAGCAGCGCTTCGCGGCCGGCGACTACCCCTACCAGCACGAGGGCGGCGACGGCCTGCCGCGCTGGACCGCCGAGGACCGCGCCGTCGAGGACACGGACGTCGTCCTCTGGTACGTGTTCGGCGCCCACCACATCGCGCGCCCGGAGGACTGGCCGGTGATGCCGGTCTCGACGATCGGCTTCATGCTCAAGCCCTCCGGGTTCTTCGACGGCAACCCGGCGCTGGACATGCCCGCCCCGACGCACTGCCACCACCACACTTCATGACCTACGAGCCCGAGCCGGCGCGCACCGCGCTCCTGATCATCGATGCCCAGCGCGAGTACTTCGACCCTGACGGCTCGCTCTTCACCGAGCACGCCGCGGAGATCTTGGAGAACCTGCTCACGCTGGTCGACGGGGCGCGTCGCTCGGGCACGCGGGTGGTGTGGATCCGGCACGTCCAGGCGGCCGACGGCAGCGACACCGGCCGGATGGCCGACTTCGACGACACACCCTCGTTCGTCGCGGGCACGAAGGGCGTGGAGATCATCCCGCAGCTCGCGCCGCGCGAGGACGAGCCGGTGGTGGACAAGACCCGCTACAGCGCGTTCGTCAACACCCGGCTGGAGTCGATCTTGAAGACCTGGGGCGTCGACACCGTGCTCGTCACCGGGCTGATGACCCAGTACTGCTCGGTCACCACCGCCCGCCACGCCCACGACCTCGACTACCGGGTGATCTTCGTGGCCGACGCCAACGCCGGCCCGGACCTGCCGGACCTGGGCTACGGCGAGGTGCCGCACGCCGACGCGCTGCGGGCGATCGCCACGGCGCTGGCCGCCGGGATCGCCGAGGTGACGGACACGCAGTCGGTGGTGGCCGCGCTGGGCGCGCCGGCCTGAGTCAGTCCTCGAGCGTCTCGGCGGCCTCCAGCCAGGCGGCCTCGAGCGATTCGCGCTCGGCGGCGGCTTCGGCGAGCTCTGTCTGGAGCTCGCGCAGGCGGATGTGGTCGGTGGCCGCGGCGGCCATGGACTCGTGCAGCGACGCCTCGCGCTCGCCGAGGCGCTCGAGCGCGCGCTCGAGCCGCTGGAGCTCCTTGCGTGCCGCGCGGATGACGGCCTGGGCCGGTGGGCCGGACCGCGTGGCGCGCGGCGGCTCGGCGAGCTCGGTCTCCGCGTGGCGCGCGGCGAGGTACTGGTCGATGCCGCCGGGGAGGTGGCGGATCTCCCCCGCGTTCAGCGCATAGACGTCGTCGCAGGCGCGCTCGACGAAGTAGCGGTCGTGGGAGACGACGACGAGCGTGCCCGGCCAGCCGTCGAGCAGGTCCTCCAGCGCGGTCAGCGTGTCGATGTCGAGGTCGTTGGTGGGCTCGTCGAGCAGCAGGACGTTCGGCTCGCCCA
>JAICUS010000740.1 GCA_025935735.1 Solirubrobacteraceae bacterium
GACGACCTGGCGATCACGGCCGACCCGGCGTCGCCCGACCGCTCGCACCTGTCGGACTGGGTCGACACGCGCCGCGGCACCAACGCCAACGGCTCGTTCTCGCGCGGCAACAACATCCCGGCGACGGCGGTGCCGCACGGCTTCAACTTCTGGGTGCCGGAGACCGCGGCCGGCAGCACGGACTGGCTCTACCGCTATCAGGAGGCGAACGACGCGAACAACCTGCCGACGCTGCAGGCGTTCGCGGCCAGCCACGAGCCGAGCCCGTGGATGGGCGACCGGCAGACGTTCCAGGTGATGCCCGCGCCGGGGGCGACGCCGGCGGTCAGCCGCGGCGCCCGGGCGCTCGAGTTCAGCCACGACGACGAGACCGCGCGGCCCTACTACTACGGCGTCAACTTCAGGAACGGGATGAAGACGGAGATCGCGCCGGCCGACCATGCGGCGATGTTCCGCTTCACCTTCACCGGTGACAGCTCGTCACTGATATTCGACAATGTCAACAATCGCGACGCCGCCACGACGCTGACGCCGTCCGACGGCAACGGCCAGACCGTGGTCACGGGGTACTCCGACGTGGCCTCCGGCCTCTCCAACGGCGCCAAGCGGATGTTCATCTACGCCACGTTCGACGAGCCGTCCACCGGCGGCGGCGTGCCGTCGTCGACCGCGGGCGCCGGCGGGTCGAACGTCACCCGCTACCTGACATTCGACACCTCCGCGGACAAGACCGTGACGATGCGCATCGCCACCTCGTTCATCTCCGTCGCCCAGGCGCAGCACAACCTCGAGCTCGAGCTCACCGGCAAGAGCTTCGACGACGTGCGCGGCGATGCCCAGAGCGCCTGGGACAAGGCGCTCGGCGTCATCGGCGTC
This sequence comes from Solirubrobacteraceae bacterium, assembly GCA_025935735.1. The sequence goes on from JAICUS010000740.1 coordinate 877, forward strand.
CAGGGCGCGACGCCCGACCAGATGACCACGCTGTACTCGAACCTGTACCGGCTGAACCTGTATCCGAACGAGACGTTCGAGAACACGGGCTCCAACGCCGCGCCGGTGTACATGCACGCCGACCAGGCCTCGAACGTCCTCGCGCCCGGCGCCGGCGCGACGCCCACCCAGGGCACGCCGCCGCTGCCCGGCAGGACCTACGCCAACAACGGCTTCTGGGACACCTACCGGACCGTGTGGGCGGCCGACAGCCTGCTCTACCCGGGCAAGACCGGCGAGATGGTCGACGGCTTCGTCCAGCAGTACCGGGACGGCGGCTGGATCGCCCGCTGGTCCTCGCCCGGCTACGCCGACCTGATGGACGGCGCGAGCTCGGACGTGGCGTTCTCGACCGCCTACCAGATGGGGGCGGCGATCTCCGACCCGGAGACGACGCTCGCCGCGGCGCTGAAGAACTCGTCGGTCGTGTCGCCGGACCGGCACATGGGCCGCAAGGGCCTGGACCGCGCGGCGTTCCTCGGCTACACGCCGGCGGAGACCTCCGAGGGGTTCTCCTGGGCGGTGGACGGCTACATCAACGACTACGGCGTGGCCAACATGGCCAAGGCGCTGTATGACAAGACCGGCAAGCTCCAGTACTGGGACGACTACCGGTACTTCCTCAACCGGGCACAGCAATACGTGACGGAGTTCGACCCGGCGATCGGCATGTTCCAGTCGCGCAGGGCGGACGGCACGTTCACCGTGCCGGCGGCCAACTGGGACCCGCGGATCTGGGGCACCGGCGACACCAACAACGCGAACCGGACCACGGAGTTCACCGAGACCGATCCGTGGAACATGCAGTTCACCGTTCCCCAGGACGGCAACGGGCTGGCGAACCTGCTCGGCGGCCGGGCGGCGCTGGCGGCGAGGCTCGACCAGTTCTTCTCCACCCCCGAGCTGGCCACCGGCCTCGGCTCCTACGGCGTCATCCACGAGATGACCGAGGCGTCGGCGGTGCGCATCGGCCAGTGGGGGCTGAGCAACCAGCCGTCGCACCACATCCCCTATATGTACGACTTCACCGGGCAGCCGTGGAAGGGCCAGGCGATCATCCGCGAGGCCCTGAGCCGCGAGTTCATCGGCTCCGAGATCGGCCAGGGCTACCCCGGTGACGAGGACAACGGCGAGCTGTCGTCGTGGCAGATCCTGTCGGCGCTCGGCCTCTACCCGCTGCAGATGGGCAGCGCGAACTGGGCGGTCGGCTCGCCGCTGTTCACCAAGGCGACGATCCATCTCGAGAACGGCAACGATCTCGTCATCAATGCTGCGAACAACAACGCCGACAACGTCTACGTCCAGTCGCTGCGGATCAACGGCAAGCCGTACCACAGCACCTCGATCCCGATGTCGCTGCTGCGCGATGGGGCGACGCTGGACTTCGACATGGGCCCGGCCCCGTCGGACTGGGGCTCGGGCGCGGCCGACGCGCCGCCGTCGCTGACCGAGGGCGGCAAGGCGCCGTCTCCCCTGATGGACGCCACGGCCAAGGGAGGCGCGCTGTTCGACGACACGTCGGGCACGCGGCAGACGTTCGCCTCGCAGGCGGAGACCATCGAGGAGCCGCTCGCCACGACCTCGCCGCGCCGGGCGATGATCTACACGATCACCTCCGGCGACGTGGCCGGCGACCCGCGCGACTGGACGCTCCAGGGCTCCGACGACGGCACCCACTGGCGCGACCTCGAC